>DATFAW010000259.1:0-13610 GCA_035254165.1 Paludibacter sp. | reverse complement strand
CCAAAATAATGCATTAGATATAAAATTTGCAAGTGATGGAGTTAAGGCATTCACGGGAATTATCACGACAATAATCGCTGGTGATCCTAAAGTAATATTAATAGATGAACCTGAGGCATTTTTACACCCATCTTTAGCTGCAAACCTAGGTAAAGAAGTAAGCAATTCTGTAAATGGAACTTCTAAGAATCTTTTTGTATCTACTCACAGTGCTAATTTTCTAATGGGGTGTATTCAATCGGGTGTACCATTAAATATCATTAGACTTACATACTCGAATAATTCTCCAACAGCGAGAATTCTACCTAGTGACAAAGTACTAAAATTAATGAGACATCCGTTACTTCGATCAACAGGTGTTCTTAATGGTCTATTCTATGAATATGTAATTGTTACTGAAGCGGATTCTGATAGAGCTTTTTATCAGGAAATCAATGAAAGACTTCTAATGTTTGAACCAGACAAAGGAATTCCAAATTGCCTTTTCTTAAATGCACAAAACAAGCAAACTATCCATGAAATTTTACGCCCATTAAGAGAGATGGGGATTCCTTGCGCAGCTATCGTTGATGTCGATATAATTAAAGAAGGTGGAACTGTATGGACAAGTCTATTAAGCAGCGCAAATATACCTGAGGTCACGATACAATCCACTGGTACATCAAGAGGCAACCTTAAATCAAAATTTGATAAAAAAGGAATAAACTTCAAAACACAAGGTGGAGTTGATGTTTTAGATAATTCAGACAAAGAAGCTTGTAACAATCTTTTTGACCAATTAGATGAATACGGAATTTTCGCTGTAAGAACTGGAGAATTAGAAAGTTGGCTAAGATATTTAGAAACCAAAGCAGGCCATAGTCCAGAATGGCTAATTGAAATATTTCAAAAACTAGGAGAAGATCCTTCAATTCCAACTTATATCAAACCAACAACTGGCGATATATGGGATTTTATGCTAAAAATAAAGAAATGGTTCGTTAATCCAATAAGAAAAGGCACTACAGAATAAAAATAGTAGTTTCCCCCGCTAGCGCAGCTCTCCGGAACCATTCCAATACGAAGGAAAAATAGAAATTAGGAAGTCACAAGTCTGGAGAATTGCACCAGCAAAGGAATGGCTCTGACTTGTCCTCCCAAACAAAAAAAGAGTTTAATCAATGTGATTAAACTCTTTTCGCTTATATTTTTGCAGCTTACTGCTTACTGCTTACCGCTGGTTAAAACGATTGCATATCGCACAAGCGTTTATAATACCCATCCAGGGCTATCAGTTCATCGTGTTTACCACGTTCTACAATCTTGCCTTCGTGCAACACACAAATTTCATCGGCACGCTTAATGGTCGACAAGCGGTGGGCTACTACCAGCGTGGTGCGGTTAAGCATCAGGTTTTCGAGCGCTTCCTGCACCATTTTTTCCGATTCGGTATCGAGTGCCGAAGTAGCTTCGTCGAGAATCAATATCGGCGGGTTTTTCAGGATCGCACGGGCAATGCTCACCCGTTGGCGCTGTCCACCCGAAAGCTTGCTGCCACGGTCGCCAATAGACGATTCGTAACCGTTTTCGGTAGCCATAATAAAGTCGTGCGCATTGGCTATTTTGGCTGCTTCAATCACTTGTTCCAGCGTGGCACTTTCCACCCCAAAAGCAATGTTATTGAAAAATGTATCGTTGAACAAAATAGCTTCCTGGTTTACATTGCCCATCTGCGACCGGATATCATGGGTTTTGAATTTCTTTATATTGACTCCATCCATCAATATATCACCTTTTACCGGATCATAATATCGGGGCAACAAATCTACCAGCGTCGATTTACCGGAACCGGACTGGCCCACCAAAGCCACTGTTTTTCCTTTCGGAACCACCAGGTTAATATCCTGCAGCACCCAGTCGGTTTGATATTTAAAACTCAGGTTGCGGAATTCAATCTTATCAGTAAACGGCTGCATGGCATGTGCCGTTTCCGGTTCTTTTATCGAACTTTCGCTCATCAGGATTTTATCTACACGTTCCAGCGAAGCCAATCCTTTTTGAATGCTATACGAAGCTTTCGACAATTCTTTAGCCGGAGCAATGATACTGTAGAAAATAACAATATAATAGATAAATTCGGAAGCATCGATGCTACTTCTGTTTCCTAAAATAAGCACCCCGCCAAACCAAAGCAAAATAGCGATGACCACCGTACCCAACAACTCACTAACCGGGTGAGCCAAATCGTAGCGACGATTAAGACGCATAAATGTTCTGCGCAACTTTTCGTTCAAAGCCGCAAACCGTGCTTCCAGTTTATGTTCGGCATTAAATGCTTTTATCACCCGCAGTCCGCCCAGCGTTTCTTCAATTTGCGAAAGCAGTTCGCCGGTTTGTTCCTGTCCAAGGGTAGAGCGACGTTTCAATGATTTACCGATCTTGCCAATCAACCAACCGCTGAAAGGCAACAATACCAACACAAAAAGAGTCAGCTCCCAGCTCATGGCAAACATCACCCCTAAATAAAACAGGATGGTGATCGGGTTCTTGAACATCATATCCAACGAACTCATGATAGACGCTTCCACCTCCACAACATCGCCCGTCATACGCGACATGATGTCGCCTTTACGTTCGGCAGTAAAGAATCCAATCGGCAAACTGATGATTTTTTTATACAGCTGGTTACGCAAATCGCGCAAAATACCTGTACGAATGGGAATCATGAAATAAGAACCTAAGTACGATGAGCCTACTTTGAAAGCAGTCATGACGATAAGAAAAGCCCCCAAATAAAGCAAAGCCCTGCTGGGGCCAATGCTTTCAATATATTGTTGAATTGAATACGACAGGTTGTTTTGTATACCCGCCACAATAACTTTCAGGCTATCATTCCAGGTCCATACCTGATATATCTTAATCGCTTCTCCGGTTTTAAAGAGCATTCTTAAAATAGGAATAATGGCAGCAAAAGAAAACAAGCTGAAAACCGTCGAAAGCAAGTTAAACATCAAGCTTAAAATGACGTACTTTTTATAAGGCGGAATAAACCGCTTGAGAAGCGTTATGAATTTGAACATATAAATATTTTAGTGGTAAGCAGTAAGCAGTAAGAGGTAAGCATAAATACAATGAAGCTATTCAGCTTGCTGCTTGCTGCTTACCTCTTGCTGCTTGCCACTAATTTATACTCCCGTATAATTCCGTGGAGTGATTCGTTTTAATTCTTCTTTCACCGATTGGCTTACATCCAGCGTTTCGATAAAATCGCGAATCGACTTTTCGTTGATACCTTCGTTGGTACGGGTCAATGCTTTCAATGCTTCGTATGGAGCAGGATAAGCTTCGCGGCGAAGGATGGTTTGAATACCTTCGGCAACCACCGCCCAGGTATTATCCAAATCGCGATAAATAGCCGTTTCGTTCAAAAGCAATTTGCTCAATCCTTTCAAAATACTTTGGGTTGCAATCATAGTGTGTGCAAATGGCATACCTACGTTACGAAGTACAGTACTGTCGGTCAAGTCGCGTTGCAAGCGTGAGATTGGCAATTTACCTGACATAAACTCAAGCGATGCATTGGCAATAGCCAAATTACCTTCGGCATTTTCGAAATCGATCGGGTTTACTTTATGTGGCATAGCCGACGAACCCACTTCGCCTGCTTTGATGCGCTGTTTGAAATATTCCATCGACACGTATGTCCAGATATCGCGGCAAAAGTCAATCAAAATGGTGTTGATACGTTTCATAGCATCAAACTGCGATGCCAGATTGTCGTAATTGGAGATTTGTGTAGTCCATTGTTCGCGGTCCAGGCCAAGCTTGTCGCCCACAAAATGATTTCCAAAGTTTTTCCAGTCGATTAATGGATAAGCCACCGTATGTGCATTGAAGTTTCCGGTAGCTCCACCAAATTTGGCTGAGTTCGGGGTTTGTTTCAATACCGCAAGTTGTTGGTTCAACCGGTTTACGAAAACCATCATTTCCTTACCTAAACGGGTTGGCGAAGCAGGTTGTCCGTGTGTTTTTGCCAACATGGAAACGTCGCGCCATTCTTCAACCTGATGATTCAGAAGTACCAACAATGCATCCATTTCGGGATAATAAACATTGTTCAACGCGTCTTTTATCGAGTAAGGAACAGCAGTATTGTTTATATCTTGTGAGGTAAGTCCAAAGTGAATGAATTCTTTGAAAGCTTCCAACCCGAGCGAATCGAATTTTTCTTTGATAAAATACTCAATCGCTTTCACATCATGATTGGTAACACTTTCTATTTCTTTTATTTTCAATGCATCTGCTTCGGTAAATCCAGTATAGATGGCCCGCAATTTAGGATAAACCGATGCCGGAACCTGTTCCAGTTGTTTCAGCGGAATTTCGCACAAGGCAATAAAATATTCAACTTCAACCAAAACCCGGTAACGCATCAATGCATATTCGGAGAAATAGGCTGCATAAGCTTCAGTTTTTGAACGGTAACGACCATCAACAGGTGAGATAGCGGTGAGAAGGGATAAATTCATACGAACGTGTTTTTTGTAGTTTTCCGGATAATTGTAAACCGGTATGTCCTTTATTTTAAGCCGCAAAGTTAATCAATTCTATCGGATTATAAAAGTTTGTACTCTTCCTTGCAACACTGATTCTTTTTCTTTACTTTTGTTTCACAAATAAAACGAATAACACACATAAGCAGATTTGCAATTTTAGAAACAGGCAACTCAGTAAAAACAAAACAGATTCATGAGATACGTTAGAATTCATAAAGAAGGACGATTAATTTTAGGCACATTAGCTTTAATCCTATTGTTCTTAAATTTATACATCTACACACACTTTACGTTTGGCATACTGCCAATTATCAACATTGTGATCTCAGCTTTGCTCCTGTTCTTCTTTGCTTACTTTTTCCGCAATCCTCCACGCAAAGTGTATATTGACGATCCCAGCTTGGTAGTTGCTCCGGCCGATGGAACTATTGTGGTAGTAGAACCAACCGACGAATTGGAGTATTTTGGGGACAAACGCATGCAAGTTTCTATCTTCATGTCCGTTTTCAACGTTCATGCCAACTGGTATCCGGTTAAAGGTACAGTCATCAAATCAGTACACCACAGCGGACGTCACATGGCTGCTTTTTTACCAAAGTCGAGTACCGAAAACGAACGCTCAACGGTGGTTATCGAATCCGAAGGCAAAACACAAATTCTTGTTCGCCAAATCGCAGGTGCGTTGGCACGCCGAATTGTAACGTACGCCCACGCCGGCAAAAAAAGCCATATTAACGAGCACCTTGGCTTTATCAAATTCGGTTCACGCGTCGACTTATATTTTCCCCTCGATACCGAAATTTTTGTTCAGGTTGGTGATTCTACAACCGGAAACGAAACCATCATTGCCCGACTAAACGAAGATTAAATGACCATCGAAGAAGCTCAGAAACAGGTCGACGGCTGGATTAAAACCTACGGTGTCCGCTACTTCAGCGAATTGACCAACATGGTAATTCTGACCGAAGAAGTTGGCGAGCTGGCACGAGTTATTGCGCGCACTTACGGCGAACAATCTTGCAAAAAATCCGATGAAAAAGCCAATCTTGGCGACGAAATGGCCGATGTACTTTGGGTATTGATCTGCCTCGCCAATCAAACCGGTATAAACCTCACCGAAGCATTTGAAAAAAACATGCAAAAGAAAACAAACCGTGATAATACGCGGCATTTGGAAAACGAGAAACTACAAGCCCCCTAAATCCCCCATGGGGGACTTTAATACTAGGTTCTTGAGTTTTACAACAAATAAATTTCACAGCAAAATATAGTTCAAAATAATCCAACAATTGCTAACAAAGCTATCCAAAAGTCCCCCATGGGGGATTTAGGGGGCTAAAAATAATATTATGAGCAAATTTGACGACCTCTTTAAGCAATACAATTGCAACCTCAGCGACGAAAGCGTAAAACAAGATATAGACAAAATTCTGGCAGCACATTATGCCGAAAACGACAACAAAGCCGTGTACAAACAATGTCTGAATCAAATTGATTTGACTTCGTTGAACGGCTCCGACACCGATGCCGAAATCATTGCCATGGTGGAAAAAGTAAATGGCTTCAAATCCGCCTACCCGCAACTGCCCAATGTGGCAGCCATTTGTGTTTATCCGGCTTTAGTTCCGATAGTAAAAGAATATCTGACTGAGAATATTGGAATAGCTTCAGTAGCTGCCGGTTTTCCTGCCTCACAAACTTTTATTGAAGTGAAAGTAGCCGAAACAGCTATGGCAGTCATGGAAGGAGCTACCGAAATTGATGTGGTTATCTCTATCGGCAAGTTTTTGGAAGGCAATTACGAAGAAGTTTTTGAGGAACTTACCGAGCTCAAATCGGCTTGTCGTGAAGCACATCTGAAAGTAATTTTGGAAACCGGTGCATTGAAAACCGCTTCAAACATCATGAAGGCTTCCATTTTGGCTATGGCTGCCGGAGCTGACTTCATCAAAACATCTACGGGTAAAATACCTGTTGCTGCAACCGTCGAGGCCACTTACGTGATGTGCCAGGCCATAAAAGCATGGAATGAAAAGAATAAGGTAAAAGTAAGCTACAAACCGGCCGGAGGAATTGTTACCACCGAAGATGCCGTGAAACATTACACCCTGGTAAAAGAAATTTTGGGAGATGAATGGCTAAATAATACCAGATTCCGCTTTGGAGCAAGTCGTCTGGCAAATAATCTGCTAAGCTCAATCGAAGGGAAAGAAGTAAAATACTTTTAATCAGAATTCTCTCGAAGCTGCATATTCAGCACACAAAATAAGTGACTTTTTCACGTCGCTATCTGCAAAGCCATTGAGTTCTTCGATGGCTTTGTTTTTATACGCTTCCATTTGCTCTGTAGCATAAGCTACGCCGCCATTTTCATGTGTAAAACGGATAATCGATTGGAGATTTTCGTTTGTAAAATCTTTCTTATCAATTATATCCACGACTTTATTCTTGGCTTCATCAGAAGAGTTTTGAAGGGCAAATATCAATGGCAAAGTAATCTTTCCATCCCGCACATCATTAGCAGTAGGCTTTCCGATAGAGATATTTTCCGAATAATCAAAAATATCATCTTTTATCTGAAAACAGACACCCAGGTATTCTCCAAAATTGCGCAAATGAATTAATGTTTCTTCAGCAGCATCTACCGACAAACCGCCTACCTCGGTACAGGTAGAAAATAACAAAGCTGTCTTTTTGCGTATAATTGTAAAATAATTTTTCTCGGACGCTTTGGAAATTTGCACATTAACTAACTGAAGCAATTCTCCATCAGAAAGTTGCATCCCTATATTGGCAATTGATTTTAATATGGGTAAATTGTCAGTCTTGGTGGCACAAACCAATGCTTTAGATAGAATATAGTCGCCTGAAAGTATCGCAATTTTATTTGTCCAGCGCGCATTTATTGACGGTTTTCCCCGTCGTTCGAGCGTATCATCAACCACGTCATCGTGAATTAAACTGGCCGTATGAAGCAATTCCAACGCCAACGCCCCATCAATGGTATTCTGATTTACTTCGCCACACAACTTGGCCGACAATATCACCAGCATTGGACGCAATTGTTTTCCACTTTTTTGAAGCACATATTCATGTACGGTCTCAAGCATTGGATTGTCCGTTTTGAGTGCTTCTGCAAAAGTTTTTTTGAACAATTGCATTTCCTGAAGAATCGGCTGTTTAATGGTTTCTATAAAATTCATATGAATGCTCATATTTGGTGTACACTGCAAAAGTAAACATTTTTGCCGTTTGTTTAACTGTATCAGTTTATTTCTGTGTGTTTTTTAATTACTTTTACAGTCAAAAGGAATTTGTGTCAAAACACTTTTTCTGTGGTATTTGTTTTTTATGCACCTGTATTGTCTTTCTAAATTGTAAATTTCATGAAAAAATTATTCTTGATTGATGCTTACGCTATCATATATCGAGCCTATTACGCCTTCATCCGCAATCCTCGTTTTAATTCAAAAGGTCTGAATACTTCAGCCATTTTTGGATTTATAAACACGTTGGAAGACGTGCTGAAGCGAGAAAAACCCACTCATATTGCCGTTGCTTTCGACCCGAAAGGTAAAACTTTCCGCCATGAAGCTTTCGAGCAATACAAAGCCCAACGCGAAGCAACGCCCGAAGACATCCGGTTGGCTGTTCCGATTATCAAGAACCTGATTAAAGCTTACAATATTCCCGCCCTTGAAGTTCCGGGATTCGAAGCCGACGATGTTATCGGAACCATAGCTAAAAAGGCCGAACAAGCCGGATTCGAAGTATTCATGCTTACGCCCGATAAAGATTATGGGCAATTGGTTTCCGATCATATTTTCATGTACCGCCCGAAACACACGGGTGGTTTTGAAACCATGGGACCAGCCGAAGTTAAAGCTAAATATGATTTGGACAGCCACGAACAGGTTATTGATTTACTCGGGCTTATGGGCGATTCATCCGACAATATCCCGGGTTGCCCGGGCGTTGGCGAAAAAACAGCAGTGAAATTATTGAAAGAATTCGGCAGCATCGATACTTTGCTGACCCGTACAGACGAATTAAAAGGCGCTTTGAAGACTAAAATTGAGACAAACAAAGATCAAATCATTTTCTCTCGCTTTTTGGCAACCATTAAAATTGATGTTCCCATCGATTTCGATGAAAAAAGCCTGGAGATAGAACCCCGGAACGAACCAAAACTGCGTGCCTTATTTGACGAACTGGAATTCAGGACTATGTCTGCCAAAATGGGAAACCCTTTTAGTTCATTTCCACCCGATCAACCACTACCAACTATAAAAGCAGCCAAGCCAAAACCAGCAGGACAAATGTCTTTGTTCGACGATTTTGAAAAAGAGGACGCAAAACAAGTTCAAAAACAAGTTGCTGCTTTGAATGAGGAACCAATCATCGAATCAACATCCGGATTAAAAACCCTAAAAAATATTCCGCATAAATATATTTTAATCGACACTAAAGTAAAACGCTCCGATTTAATATCGCGACTTTTCATCCAAAAATCAGTTTGTTTCGATACGGAAACTACCGGCCTGGACATGTTCACCTCCGATTTGGTAGGGCTTTCATTTTGTTTTGTAGAAGGTGAAGCATATTACGTTTCACTTCCCGAAAATAAGGCTGAGGCTAAACTGGTCTTGCACGAATTCAAGGCTTTTTTCGAAAACGACAGAATTGAAAAAATCGGGCAGAACATCAAATTCGACTTGCTCATGCTGTTGCAGTACGGCATTGAGCTAAAAGGTAAAATGTTCGACACCATGATTGCGCATTACCTCGTTCAACCGGAACTGCGCCACGGGATGGATTATCTGGCTGAGATTTATCTGAATTACAGGACTATCCATTTCGAAGATTTAGTTGGATCAAAAGGGAAAAACCAAGCCGATATTCGCACGGTGGACATTAATAAATTATGTGATTATGCAGCCGAAGATGCCGATGTGACTTTTAGATTGAAACAGATACTGGAGAAGGAATTGAAGGTCAACGCACTCGAGAATCTATTCTACGATATAGAAATGCCACTCATGCAGGTTCTTGCCACAATGGAACACACCGGAGTGCGCATTGACAGCGAAGCGTTAAGTCAAAGTTCGGTAATACTGACAAATGAAATGTTGAATCTTGAGAAGGAGATTCATGAAATGGCCGGATATGAATTTAATGTCAGCTCGCCTATGCAGGTTGGCGAAATACTTTTCGACCGGTTAAAGCTCGACGACAAAGCAAAAAAGACCAAAACAGGACAATATTCCACCTCAGAAGATATTCTGGAAAAACTGCAATCGAAGCATCCTATTATCGGAAAAATTCTCGATTATCGCGGATTGAAGAAATTATTGAGTACTTATATTGACGCTTTGCCACAATTGATTAGCCCTGTCACCGGCAAAGTTCATACTTCGTACAATCAAACCGTTGCAGCCACCGGTCGACTTAGTTCTACCAATCCAAATCTTCAAAACATACCAATTCGCGATGCGCAAGGCAAAGAAATTCGCAAAGCCTTTATTCCGGATGCTGACAGTCTTTTCTTCAGTGCCGATTATTCGCAGATAGAACTCCGCATTATGGCTCACCTTAGCGGCGATGCCAATATGCTTGAAGCCTTCAATAGCGGACACGATATTCATACTGCTACAGCAGCTAAGATATACAAAATTCCACTTGAAGAAGTAACATCTGACATGCGCCGGAAAGCCAAAACAGCTAACTTCGGAATCATCTACGGTATTTCTGTTTTTGGTCTCTCAGATAGGCTAGGTATTCCGCGTGCCGAAGCCAAAGAATTAATCGATGGCTATTTTGATACTTATCCCGAAGTGAAGAAATATATGGACGCCAGCATTCAACGTGCCAAAGAAATGGGTTACGTGGAGACATTGCTTGGTCGCAAACGCTTCTTGCCCGATATAAATTCTCAAAACAACATCGTCCGTGGCTTCGCCGAGCGAAATGCCATCAATGCGCCTATTCAGGGAACTGCTGCCGACATTATTAAGATTGCCATGGTTCATATCCAGAACCGGATTGAAAAAGAGAGCCTACAAGCCAAAATGACCATGCAGGTTCATGATGAGTTGAACTTTACCGTTCCAAAAGCAGAACTGGAAGCAATTCGTAAAGTGGTAGTAGAGGAAATGGAAAACGCTATCAAGCTGCAAGTTCCACTTATTGCCGATTGTGGAGTTGGTGCGAATTGGTTGGAAGCACATTGAGACAGATATTATGAAGAAAAATCCCCTAAAACTGAAGGAAAATATTCTTCAATTTTAGGGGATTATTTTGATATTAAATATCATTTGAATATTCGAAAAATACCTTGTTGAAACGATAAGCATCACTTAAGGAAACGACAAGCATCGTTTTATAACTCAATTAGCGACATTGGTTATCTGTACACTTTGCCAACTGTTACTTTTGAATAATCTGATATATTTACATCTCTGAATTCAGTATCCTTACCACGATTACCCATTATTATATTCGGGAAGTCGTTCGTTAAAGTCAATATATCAATCATTTCCACAGATTCTTTCAGTGGTGGAAATACTTCTGTAATTTCAATCATCTTATGGGTACAGCCTGGAACTACTAGTATCTGATTCATCGGCAATCCATTTTCTACTCGTCGAACAATATATCGATCTCTTGTTTTTTTGTCAACAATCGTCAATCCATCACTCAAATAAATCCACCATTCCTTTTCAAAAATTGGAATTACATACGTTACTTTTGTTTCATTTTTAGATCTCACAATACTTACAAGTTTTTCGTCACTTGAATATGCAAATGGAATATCACTTATCTTAAATTCATTTGATTTTAATCTGCGAGCTTCACGCCATATTTTATCATCTAGCTCTTTACGTTCTTTTTCTGCTTGACTCAATTCTGGAGAAGTTGTTATTTTGGAAGTAGTAGTAAAACCGTCGTCATAAACCTTAGTAGTAGAACCGTTGCTAAATCTTGTTTCAATGACTCTATGATTCTGAGGTTTAAAATCAGATGGCATACTCATTTGCATTATTCCAGAAAGAATTTTTTCAAAAAACTTATCTTGAAATAATGACATCACCTGCTCTTGAAAGCCATTGATTTTAGCTGGCGTTGATTCTTCCTTCTTTAATCTGTCAACATTTATCTTCATTTTTGACAAGCTGTTTGACAAGCCTTTTAAGTCTTCTTTTGTTATTGAAGAAAGAAATCCATCAGACAACGGAATTTGTCCAACATTTGAACCATTCCCATTAATATCAAGTCTTTTAAAAACGAGATTTAATTCTTCTCTTTTGACTGAGAAATTATTTTTTGCCAATAATTTGTTTAGTTCTTTAATGGCTAAGCCGGTTTGTATTGAACAATCATTTAATGCTTTATCTATTTGCTGTTTATTTAAACTACCAGAACCTAAACTAAGCATATTATTGTTTGGCAGATTCATTTTCATAGTGTCGGGGGTAAAAGTAGCATTCAAGTGCATCGAATTAACTGTATCCAAAGTTACAGCCAATGAATCTTTTAAATAGGATTCTACTTGCTGATTAGTTTTATTTGCATTTTTTACTTTATATTTCACTTGGCTAATGCCAGTAGTAAAACACAGCAACGAAAACACAGCAATAAAGAAAGGCAGAATCAACGCACGGCGAAGCGTTGCAAAACGGATGTGACATTTGTTTTTCATCATAATAAATCTTTTTTTAGTAAATGAATTATTGAAACCATTGGCTAGGTAAGGATTGTTTTCCATCACCTCTTCCAAAATGACTGTTTGATACGTGTAAAGCTCCTGACCTTCGTCCAACACGCTACGGTCGGCATGAAACTCGCTCACATTGCGCAGTTCGCGGCGCACCCACCAAAGTACAGGGTTAAACCAAAACAAGCAGACTAGGATTTCTATGATAAAAACATCAAAGTAATGGCGGTGTTTGATATGCCACTGTTCGTGTTTAAGTATCATCGCCAGTTTGGAGCCAGTAAGGTTCGGACTCAGGAATATGGTTTTATAAAACGAAAAGGGAGTAGGTATCTCAGCACTTTCTACCGTTTCAAATCCATCTTTTACAGTCAACTTTCCTCTGCGTTTGAGCGCAAGTATTTTAGACAACTGAACAAGCAACAGCATAAACAATACTGAAGCAACTGTTATGTAAACGCCTAAGGCAACATTCTTTACGGTCAACAAAGCAAGATACTTGTTTGGTTCAGCTTCTTTCCCAACGGGTTTTGAACTTGTTATCGAAACCGGTGCATTATAGATAGCCGACTGATTGTTGATATTCTGATTGCTGCCGATTATTGGTGCGGCTTGCACTGCTTCAATTTCTACAATCTCAGCGGGTGGAGTGTAAACCACAATGCTAAACTGAGAAATCAGGATTGCCACTAACGCAATGGATAGCAAGTATAAGCGGCAGTTATTGAATGTCGCTTTTTCGCGAAACAGAAACCAATAGAAAATAACCATTAAAGCAGAAGCTAAAACGTACTTCCCGATGGGTAAACCTAAGGCTAACAATTCTTGAATCATGGCAATTCGTTCTTATTTTCGTTTAAAATCTGGATGATGCTCTCTATTTCTTTGTTTGACAATTTTTCTTTTTGAGCAAAAAATGAAATCATAGAACGCAATGAACCTCTAAAAAAGGTATTTTTCACTCCGGTCATAAAGTTCTCCATATAAGCCTCTCTTGTAATTAATGGATAATACTGATGACTTTTCCCGAAGGTTTTGTAGTCTACAAAACCTTTCGTTACCAGTATACGCATAAAAGTAGATACAGTATTGTATGCCGGTTTTGGTTCGGTTAGTTCAGCCAGAATGTCGTTCACAAATCCTTGCTTTTTATCCCATAACACATTCATAAGTTGTAATTCTACCTTTGTAAGTTCTTTAATTGCTTCCATGACAAATTATTTTAAAACGATTTAACGGCACAAACATATAACTAATATTTTAATTACACAACTAAACATTTAGTTATACTTAGAATTTAACACCATTAAAAATAAATTTAAGCTCCCAATATTCAATTTTCACCTGGCGAACAAAAAGAT
>DATFAW010000258.1:0-7568 GCA_035254165.1 Paludibacter sp. | reverse complement strand
AGTCCCGCGAACAAATTGAACGAATTCAACAACCGAGTTCCTATGAAACGAACTTCCATCACCCTTAACACTACCCATGTCAAGAATCTTTCGGCTTTTTGGCTCAATCTCGGTATCAACGAATGCAATAGAATTCATATTTAATCAAAATAATTCGGTTCATAGTATTTTTTGCATTCAAGCCCTCGGCTTGATTTTAGCCCGTTGTAGTCAGAAGACTACGACAAGACTGAGGATTTTGGCATACGGTGATTACGCTGTGGAGCTACCTGTAATTTACTTTCATGCGAAACCAACCTGCCCTTTGATTCTGATAGCTTTGTATTGGCACACTTTACAAAAGTGCGCCAGCGGGTGAGCGGATAGGTGGATATCCATAATTGCGAAGCATGCGGGAGATGACTTTCTTATATCTGTCCTCCCACACGTTTAAATTTTTCTACAAACGCTGATATTTTTTGATACACGCTTTGTTTCTTTGTTAGATACAGTGGATTAAGTGGACTCATTTTGGGTAAAATAGAATTCAGCTCCGTTCCGTTTTCGCTGGCAAATTCACGTTTTAACGAGCTTGCTATATATCGTTTTGCTGCTTCTTCATTTAAATTTTCATCTACAATCAATTCTGCTGCTTCTACTTTTAGTTTGCCTTGGGCATATGTGTAAAATGAGTCTAAAACAGTAGCTTTGTCTTTGATAATATCGAGGTCTGTTTCATTGATAAAATCAACTATTAAACTTTCTTTGCCTCTGTTGTCGATACTTGAACGAATAACCCTGCGAATATCTTCTACTAAAGCAACCTTGTCTTTGGTCTTTTTGTTATGGTCAAAGATCAGTTCAAGTATATAATCCAGATTAATTTCCTGCGATTTCAATAAGTCGATTTCAAAAACTACATCATCCCAATCAATGGTTGATTTTTCGGCCTCTTTTCCTTTTTTCTGTTGTCTTAGCCAATCGCGAATATCATTATAAGTAGAACGATAATCCTGAACAGTTCGCTCTTTGAGCAAGCTGATTCCCTGCATGGAAGCAATATCTTCATCTGTTACAAAGTAAGTTTCTTTAAACGCTTCTACAGCTTCAGAATTACTGATATCGATTGCCTGAAGTGCTTTCAGGTGGGTAAACTCATCGTAATTCTGCAATATATTTTCAACACGCAGGTATTCTCCAAAGAGCTTTGCAAAGTCTTTCTTGTCCTTTTCAGTAGCAATCTCGTCAGTATCTGGGAACCTATCGTTTAGTTCCTTCACCACTTCCATATAACCTCTGCGGGCTTCGCCTGTAACCAAATCAGTAAATCCTTCCAGATACTCTTTGTAACTCTTTTCCAGTACCACATTCTTAGTGCTGCTATTTCCAAAAAGGGTAATAGTGTCAATGGTGGCTTGCTCTAAATCTCGGAAAGTAACAATATTGCCAAAGGTTTTGGTTGCATCATAAATTCGGTTGGTGCGCGAAAAAGCTTGCATCAAACCATGATAACGCAAATTCTTATCCACAAAAAGCGTGTTGAGTGTAGGTGCATCAAATCCGGTTAGAAACATACCCACAACTATAATCAGATCTATTTCTTTGCTCTTTACACGTTTGGCAAGGTCGCGATAATAGTTCTGGAACTCTTTGCTTTCCACACCAAAACTGGTTTTGAACATCGCATTATAGTCCCTGATAGCCTTATCCAAAAACTCTTTGGCACTACTATCCATAGCAGTTGGCTCAAAGTTTTCATCCGGAATTTCACCTACAGCATTTTGCTCTTCATTGGCAGCAAACGAAAAGATAGTAGCTATTCTCAGTGGTTTATCATTCCCCTCCTGAAGCCGGTTCAACTCCTCGTAATAATATTTGGCAGCCTCCACACTGTTTACTGCAAACATGGCATTAAACCCTTTGTTGCCACCCTGATTTCTATGTGTCTTGTGTTTGTAGTTTAGTAAAATGTATTGAGAAATCTCTTTGATACGTTCGGGATGCAGAAAAGCTTTTGTGTTTTCTGCAGCACTTAATTTCTTTTCGTCCAGTTCTTTTTCGAGATTTTTAAAATGAGGTCGAACATCATTGTAATCGACCTTGAATTTCAATACTTTCTCATCACGGATAGCATCAGTAATAATATAGGAGTGTAACTCACTGCCAAACACGCTGGCTGTAGTTTCTGCTCCCAATGCATTTTCAGAGAAAATAGGCGTTCCGGTAAAGCCAAACTGACAGTACTTTTTAAACTTCTTGCTTAGGTTCTTTTGGGCTTCGCCAAACTGAGAGCGATGTGCTTCATCGAAGATAAATACCACCTGCTTTTGATAGATAGATAAATCAGCCTCCGTCTTCATCAGATTATTCAGTTTCTGAATGGTGGTGACAATGATTTTGTTATCATCTTTCTCGATATTTCGTTTTAATCCGGCTGTACTGTCCGAACCGTTCACGCTATCGGGCGAAAAGCGTTGGTATTCTTTCATCGTTTGAAAGTCCAGGTCTTTTCGGTCAACCACAAAGAACACCTTATCGATAAAATCAAGCTGTGTGGCCAGTCGTGCTGCTTTAAAACTGGTCAGGGTTTTGCCCGAGCCTGTGGTATGCCAAATGTAGCCGCCACTTTCAGGCCTCGACCATCGCTTAGCCCGGAACGTACTCTCAATTTTCCATAAAATCCTTTCAGTAGCTGCTATCTGGTAAGGACGCATAACGAGCAGCGTGTCGCTGGTATCAAATACCGAATAGGTAAGTAATACATTCAGCAGAGTATTTTTCTGGAAAAATGTAGCTGCAAAGTCTTTCAGGTCTTTAATAAGTGTATTATCCGCTTTGGCCCAATTCATCGTAAAGTCGAAACTGTTTTTATTTCGCTCTACGGTGTTGGCGAAATAACGGCTATCTGTACCGTTCGAAATCACAAACAACTGCAAGTATTTAAACAAGGAGTTGGAGCTGTTGAAACTCTCTTTTGTATAGCGGTGCACTTGATTGAAGGCTTCTCGAATAGCAACACCGCGCTTTTTAAGCTCTACCTGCACCAAAGGCAAACCATTGACTAAGATAGTAACATCATATCGGTTCTGATGTGTTCCTTTTTGTTCAAACTGCGAAATGACCTGCACTTTGTTGCGCGCAGTATTCTGTTTATCGACCAAATAGATATTTTGGATATGCCCATCGTCAAAAACAAAATCGTAGATATAATTGTCGTGTATCTTTCGTGTTTTATCTACAATTTTATCGCTGGGTATATCCAGATACTCTTCCACATAACGAGCCCATTCGCCATCGGTAAACACCATATTGTTCAGGCTCTGAAGTTGTACACGGGCGTTGGCAAACATTTTTTCGGACGTGCTTAGTTCTGCAAGATACTCATATCCCAGATTTTGTAAATCTGCAATAAGTTCACGCTCCAAAGCCGATTCTGTCTGATAAACAGCAGGGGCCTCATTGACCACAGAGCTCTTTGTATATTTATCAAGAACGATAAAATTGTTTGTTTCTGCAATTGGATTATACTGTGACATATGCTTGTGCTGTTGTTTATGTATTCGCTGCTACTGGTGTATCAGCTGCTATTTCTACTTTCCAATAATTATTATCAACTAAATGATCTAATAAAAACTTTACGGTACGTTTTTCAGGTTCTGTTGGTTCTGGTACAGCCTCATTTGACAATGTTGAGTGACTTGTAAATTGAATAACCCGATTATAATAAGTCTGTTTATCCTCTGGTAGTAAATCCGACCATCGCGGATAACCTAAGAAATTGGCTGTTTTCTCATAAAGATTTCGTAGAAGCATAAAATGGTATTTTTGAACCGTTTCAGTTTTGATTGCTTCTTCGATGGTATGTTTTAGAAATAGATGGTATGAAAAACTTTTGTTTGAGTCTCCAGGCTTTTCAACAAGCTCATAAGTTCCATCTTCAAATTTATTCAACATGTAGCAAGCTTTATTCCCCACTTCGTTGAAAAGCACATTATAAAATAATGGGTTATGCGTTGAAATAACAAATTTCAAATGATTTGATTTTTTAATCAGTTCGGCTAAGTTAACTGCCAGTTCAATCAAATGGTTCTCATCCAATGAACTTACCGGATCATCAACAAATACATATTGCAATTTATCAAAATCATTGGTGGCGCGATTTTCAGGTTCAGGAATGTTTAAAATTTCTACTATTTGCTCAATCAGACTGTAAAATACACACCATATAAAGTTGCTTTCTTCACCTTTGGATATTTTGATGTTGTTTAAACTTGCATCGTCGCCGCGTTGTATCGAAAACATAACTTCTGAAAAGTCCGGACTAAAACTTGGTGTTAAGAATTGATTCGTAAAATGCTGAAAATTGGTAGTTATATTACCATCAAGTCCCTGATCACGTAGAAAATTAAGAACCAAATCAGTAAACGCATTAGGGCGTATTATAAGTTTTCGGTTTATATCAGCATCCAAATCATTATCCCAGTAGAATAAATCTTCAGTAAACGCATTATAATAAAGTATCTTGATTTTTGAATCCTCTTCAGTTGCTTCCTCATCTTTTGGTGCTATAAATTCTTTAAACTCGCGTGATAAGCGTGTTTTACCTATACCATTAAAAGCGTAAATTAACTGTACTTTTTTGTTTACGTTTAGTTTTTGCGCTATTTCATTTAATGTCTGTCCCATATACTATGCCTTTATATTATCATTTGGAAATGTGAGTAATAAGTCCCGGTAATATTCATATTGCTTCTTGCGTAAAGAGATCTCTTTGGGTAAAGCTTCACTAATCGAAGCAGTAAGGTTATCGAATTTATCAAGAATTGCTACGATTCGTTCCTGTTCTTTTGGTGAAGGAACTGGAATCTTTATTTTTGCTAAATCATCTGCATTTACTCGTCTTACTTTTGTTCCTGTTATAAAAGACCTTTTCTGTTTTTGAAACTGTTCTGTTTGAAAAAAATAAGCAACATATTTTGGATTTAAACTGTGGGTATAAAAACAGGCATCACTGCTTACAGCTATTCCTTCATTTCCAAGCCACGCTACAGCTTTACACACATCTTCATCATTCTCGCTTGTTGTTGCTATGACCAAATCACCATGTTTAGCCATACGTGCTTTTTTTGCTAATTCTTCAGAAACAAACGTTTTAGTTCTATTAGCAAATGTTCCGTAGTAGGTGTAAATTTGACCATAATGAATACAGCCAACTCCGCTCTCAGTAAAGTCTTTTTTTTGTAATCCACCTCCTCTGATAAATTTACCAATGCTATCATGACCCATTGGTAGGTGCTTTACCACCTTTTCATCAAAGTTATACAGCTTATCCCGATAATAGCTATACTGCTTTTTACGCGCTTCAAGCTCGGTTGTAAGCTCAGCAATCAGGGTATCTGTGCGCTCGGTAAAGGTGTCCAGTATTCGGACAATCTCTTTTTGAATTTCAAGGGATTTTTTTGGATTATCTGGGAATGGGATGGGGATCAGGAGTTTTTTTAATTCACTCATAGGCAAACTGACAACTGGAGAACCCACTATTTTTTTGCTGTACTCTTTTACGATTTTACTAGAATTTAAAAGATAAGCTAGATAGCTTGAGTCAATTGACCTTGGTTTAATGACATACACACCTTCTTTAATGTTCCAATTTATAGGCTTAGTTTTAATTACAGCAGTACGACCAACTGTTCCTGTTCCTGTGAATAAAACATCACCAGCATCTAAGTTGGAGCGATTGTTAATGAGTTCGAGAGTACGATCATCAACGCGGTCGGTTTTATCAAGAAAAACTATTTGACCATTTTGTATTTCTCGTACAGTTATATAGTAACCTTGTGCTTCAGGTGTATTTAGCTGAAAATTCTGACGAGGATTTAATCCCGTTTTTAGAGTGTAAATAACCTCTCCCAAAGCCTTCCACTCAACCTCCAAACCCTCTAATAACTTATCTAAATTACTCATGCCTCAATCTCCTTTATAATAGTGTCAATATCGAGACGAAGTGCATTGATTTTCTCTACTGTAGCTGTAATCTCGTCATTCAACTTAGCAATGTCAACAATCTCACGATTATCTTTCACTTCCACATACGAGCTTACCGAAAGACTGTAATCGTTGGCTGCAATTTGGCTGTTGTCGATAGTTATGGCAACATGTGGTACATCGGCTTTGCTATCGAATAGTTGCATTATCTGCTGTATATGCCCCGGATTGTTTTCATCATCATTATCCGTTAGCATATTGTTGTTAGTTACTTTTTTATAGAAATTTTCACCACTAACATCTACAAACTGTGTCTTCGTATCCGGCTTATGTTTGGAAAGCACAAGGATATTCACGGCTATGGAAGTACCATAAAAGAGGTTGGGTGCTAAGGAAATAACGGTTTCAACAAAATTATTATCCACCAGATATTTCCGTATCTGCTGCTCAGCACCGCCCCGGTAAAAGAGACCCGGAAAACAGACTATAGCCGCTCTCCCTTTCCCTGAAAGGTAGCTCAGGGTATGTAATACAAAAGCAAAGTCGGCTTTTGATTTTGGGGCTAGCACTCCCGCAGGGGCGTAGCGATCGTCGTTTATCAGCGTTGGATCATCGTTCCCTATCCATTTAATGGAGTACGGAGGGTTAGATACAATGGCATCAAAGGGTTTATCGTCGCCAAAGTGCGGTTTTGTTAGCGTATCGCCCAATGCTATATTAAACTTGTCGTAATTCACATTATGCAAAAACATGTTCATACGAGCCAGGTTATAGGTGGTGTGGTTTATTTCTTGTCCGTAGAAGCCTTCTTCAATAATATGACTGTCAAAGTGCTTTTTGGCTTGCAGAAGCAATGAACCCGAGCCACAAGCAGGGTCATAAATTTTATTTACTGTTGTCTGCTTGTGCATTGCCAATTGCGCAATGAGCTTGGAAACACATTGTGGTGTGAAAAATTCGCCTCCTGACTTTCCTGCATTGGCAGCATAATTGTTAATCAAATATTCATAAGCATGTCCAAAAAGGTCAATCTGATTATCTTCGAAATTACCAAAGTTCAACTCTTCCACTCCCTTAATCACAGCCGCCAGTCGGCTGTTTTTAGCTTCTACTGTATTTCCTAGCCGTGTACTGGTAGTGTCGAAGTCGGCAAACAATCCTTTTATATCGTTTTCCGACGGATAGCCATTGGCTGAACTTTCGATAGCATCAAAAATGGCTTTTAATTCCGTATTCAGATTAGGGTTGGTATTAGCAGTATCGGCTATATTTACAAAAAGTTGACTCGGATAAATAAAATAGCCTTTTGTTTTAATGGCATCATCTTTTATTTCGGGGGTTATTACATCATCAGATAACCCGGCATATTTAATGCTATCATCACCACCTTCAATATAATGGCAGAAATTTTCGCTGACAAACCGATAGAAAAGTGTTCCCAGCACAAACTGTTTAAAATCCCATCCATCTACCGAGCCACGTACGTCGTTGGCTATTCTCCATATTTTAGCTTCTAATTCTGCTTTTTGCGCTGTGCTAGTCATTTTTTATATCGTTATTTTTCAATTGCTGTTATTTAGTTTTTCTTTTCTCTCGTAATAATT
>DATFAW010000257.1:0-7001 GCA_035254165.1 Paludibacter sp. | reverse complement strand
TACTTGCGTTATTTGCGTGCTTTTGATACGGCTTCTTCTCCCGGGAATTTTCTGTTGTTGCACAATTATTTATGTCCGGTTCTACTTTAAGGTGCTTTGGGGCTTCCAGAAAAAGCTTCCAATAGCCAATGCCATAATTATTCCGGTAAGAATAAATGCCCAGATATTTGCTTTTCGTGATTGCGCCTCGATGGCATAGTCTCCGAGAATCATTCGGTAGGCCGTCAGCTTCCATACTAAGGTGTCGCCCTGGATTACAGCGTTATTGGGTGGGATGACTTTTCCCGGCATGATTAATTTGTATGTGAATGATTGATATCCATATTTGATAAATCCTTGATTATTGAAGTCATCTTCAAATTTCCTCATTGGGCTATCCTCACCTTTCCATAATGTGGAAAAGGCTTCGGTTTTAAAGTAAGTGTTCAGCATTTTTTCCATGTTGAAATCCGGTAGTTCTTTTGTGTCTGATTTGAAAATCGTATCTTTCAATAACTCTAAACGTTCTTTCTTGATGGGTTTGTTGATTATCAGGTTGTAGTTGTTTATTAGTGTTTTGTATTCGGCATCCCAGGCATTTTGTGCAAACCATTTTTTGTAGTTGTCTTCAATTTCACCAATGTACTCCCTGATTTCAACGCCGTTCATGCCTTCGATGATATTGGGCTTGCCCGTGAACCAAAACTGCGCCTCGTCTTTTGTCATGTATTTTTCGATTGGAATTTCAAAATCCTTCATTATTTTAGGGTAAATTTCCCGATAGGTGTAATACGTGTAAAACCAACGGAATTTCTTATCCAATGAATATTTTACTTTCATATTACTCCATTCGTGTGACGGCTTCAGTTTGAATTTAGTTGCCATTTCGTCGACCGATTTATAGTTGCGGCGTGCAAATATGGTTAAACCATCAGTCGTTTTTTCGGAGATAACATGCTGTTTTTTTATTTCTCTTGTTTGACTCAGGGTTTTAGTTATCGAATCGTATACCGCTTTACTTATAGGGAAATCGTATCGCAATTTAGCGTCTTTGTACTTCCATGAAATTTTCCAGGTGGAATCAGTTTTAACTGGGAAAGGATTCATTTTGGCTGTGGTGTCTCCTAACAAAAATTGCGGATTGGCACTTGCCGTAAACTCGCGATAGCAAGATCCATCAGGGTTGATGACGGTTAACATGTCGCTTGGTTGTGTGCATGAAACAACGAATAAAACGGCAACGTAAATCAGATATTTAATGGTTGAGTTCATAATATCAGTTTGTTAGTAGTTGTGTGTAAGCTTTGTATTGATTGTTTTTAATCGAGTTCTGTTGCAAATGGCAACGGTAAGTTTCCAGCAGGTTTGTGCGATTTTTGTTTAGGTTTTGCATACAGATGGAATCAACATTGACCCGGTTTTCAATCCAATGTTTTGACTGATAGTTGGACGCGATTGATTCTGTTTCAGTTTGCTGATATAAAAATAATCCGATCAATAATACGGCTGCCGCACTGGAAATGGTTCGTAACCAAATTAGAACAGGCGGCTTGGAGCGATGAGGTTTGTTTCCAATTTTGTTGATAATGCTGTCTGTAAGCAATTGGGCATTATTCAGTTCCGGATTCTGTTGACGGAGTATTCCGATCAGGTTATCCAATTTGTCATCTGTATTTTCCATAACTTAGAATTTTTTTAATTTTTCACGAATGGTTTGTCGTGCCAGAAATAAATTGCTTTTAATCTTTTCAGCCGATAAACCTGTTATTTTAATTATTTCGTCTACTTCCAATTCTTCCAGGTATCTTAACGTAAAAACAATTTTTTGTTTCGGAGTGAGTTCGTTTGTAAGTGACGAAATAACTTTACCAAGTTCCGAATTTATAATTTTTTGTTCGGTATTATCCGAAGAAATTAAATCGAATGACCTTTCATCTATACTGTCGGTTTTGAATCGTTGTTTTGAAGCTTTCAACTTGTCCAGGCATAGATTCGTGGCGATTGCGTAAAGCCAGGTGCTGAATTTTTTATCGGCTTGAAAGTTTGTCAGATTCATCCACACCCGTATAAAAGTTTCCTGAACAATATCTTTGGCTTCTTCTTCATGGCACAATATCCGGAATGCTACTGAATAAACCATCGCCTGATGACCTTCCACAATCTTACGGAATGCTTTTTCATCATTCAGCTTGCTGCGTTCTATCAAGTCGTTCAGGGTTGATTTATCCATTTGTTTAAATACTATTTACATATAATACGACAAATGTAATCAATGGTCGAAAATTAGTTGAAATAACTGAGAAATAAATCCGAATCCAATTAATCTTTTATTTCCTTGCCAGTTAAAATGGAAAACTCTAACTTTGCATTCATTTTTAAAAGATTACTTATGACTCCAACGTATAAAGACCTTTGTCTGTTCACTTGTGAAATAGCTCATTCTGCAGGAATATTTATGGCAGGAGAACGTGAAGACTTTGATAGCAATAAAATTGAAAATAAGGGGCTGCACGATTTGGTAAGCTATGTGGACCGGGCTTCGGAAGAACGGATTATTGGCGCATTGAAAGTCCTTTTGCCCGAATCGGGTTTTATTGCCGAAGAAGGAACCTGTTCCAAGCGGGGAGAGCGGTATAACTGGGTGATTGACCCACTGGATGGAACCACCAATTTTATTCAGGGAGTTCCGCTTTATGCAGTCAGTATTTGTTTGTTGGATGGTGATGAGCTGGTGTTGGGTGTTGTGTACGAAGTTGGGCGAGATGAATGTTTTTATGCCTGGAAAGATGGTGGAGCTTACCTGAACGGCAAACCAATTCGTGTTTCGGAGCGAAATGATATTCATGATGCTTTGTTGGCAACCGGTTTTCCGTATTCCGATTTTAGCCGGTTGGATGAATACGTGGAAATGCTGAAATGGACCATGACCAATGCCCGGGGAATTCGCCGGCTTGGCTCAGCTGCTACCGATCTGGCTTATGTGGCTTGTGGCCGGTTTGATGCGTTTTGGGAGTATGATCTCAAGCCGTGGGATGTGGCTGCCGGAGCAATAATTGTAAAAGAGGCCGGTGGTGTGGTGACTGATTATAAAGGTGGAAACGATTATCTTTTCGGAAAAGAAATTGTGGCTTCCAATGGATTGATAAAGTTACCGGTATAGATAACCCCTAACCCCTAAAGGGGGACTGGAATAGTTTAGTCAGATAATTTTTTTAATGTACATATTTAAATAATACAATACTAATTTTAATTCTCCGTCATCTGACGGATTAGGAACCATAATTATGCTAATCAACGAACGAGATACACGCAGCGAACGCTTATTGCAAGTAGCTAACGAAATGATGACGGCTGCCCGTACAGCGCCGAAAGGAAAAGGTTTTGACATTATTGAAGTGGCCATGGTGACGGGAGAAACGATTGAGTTGCTGTCGAAAGCTATGTTGGAATACAGCGAAAAGACTGATCTGAAGTTTATCCTGCGCGATGCTGAAAATATTTTGCATGCCGAAGCTATTGTTCTTATTGGTACTAAGCAAAAAATACATAGCCTGAACTGTGGCTATTGTGGATTTGAAACTTGTGCGGCAAAAAATGAATTTCCCGATGTTCCCTGTGCTATCAATACGGTGGATGTGGGTATTGCCCTTGGTTCGGCTTGTTCGGTAGCTACCGATCACCGGGTGGATAGCCGGGTTATGTTTTCGGTAGGGCGGGTAGCGCAGGAGTTGAACTTGTTGCCAGGTTGCAGTTCCATTTATGGTATTCCGATCAGCTCCACCTCCAAGAATCCGTTTTTCGACCGGGTTCCTAAAACACCGCCATCCACCGGGTTGCCGAAATAGCCGTCTCAGGCTCCCTCTTCTATTACTTTTATTGAAAAATCCAACTATCGTTTTCTGATCTTCCCTTTGGAGAAGCGTGTGGAAAAGCTTTCGCCAATGAGCGAAACTTGATTTTGAGTTTAAATTGAGGCTGTATCAAAAGCACGCAAATTTTCGCAAATAAGACTTTTCAAGTCAAATGTAATTGTCAGATTTCTAATTCAATAATATTGCGTTGATTTGTGTTGTTTGCGTTATTTGCGTTCAAAAAATACTTTTGAGACAGCCTCCTCGTTGGAGTGAAAACAAGCTTTCACAAGGCAGTGATACTTTTTTTCTGGCTCGAGGGATGATCATTTTTATCATTTTTACTTGCTAAGTTGAACATTTTTATGCATTCAAACCTCATTTTGCCCAAAGATAAACTTTGGACACATAGTTTTATTAGTGCTTGTGTGGGGAATTTTTTTCTCCTTTTTTCCTTTTATCTTTTGCTTCCTATACTTCCGCTTTATTTGATTGAGCAGTTTCATACTTCCAACTCGCTGGTAGGAATTATATTGTCGTGTTATACCTTGGCGGCTTTGCTTGTTCGCCCGGTTGCGGGTTTCATTCTCGATATGTTTAACCGCAAGCCGATTTATTTGGTGGCTTACCTTTGTTTTGTTGTTTCGTTTGTAGGTTATCCGCTTGCCACCTTTGTGAGTATGTTTCTGTTTCTGCGAATACTGCATGGCTTCACTTACGGAATGGTAACTACTGCCGGTAACAGTTTGGTAGTAGATATTATGCCTGCATCGCGCCGTGGAGAGGGATTGGGCTATTTCGGAGTGGCCAACAACCTGGCTATGGCATTGGGACCCATGATCAGCTTATTCATGCATGACTATTACAGCTTTGATGCCATTTTTTATGCAGCCATTGGTAGTGGAGTAGTGGGTTTACTGGTGGCTACTACCATAAAATCGAAGAAAGCAGCTGTCAGAAGTGAAAAACAACCGGTGGTTTTAGATCGTTTCTTTTTGACTAAAGGGCTCGAGGCCGGCTTTTGTTTACTCCTGTTAGGCGCTCCTTATGGGATGCTAACTTCCTATGTGGCTATTTATGGCAAACAGTTGGGAATTCATAGCGGGATGGGGATATTCTTTTCGCTCATGGCTGCCGGGTTAATCGGGTCGCGCTTGTTTGCCGGCAAGTTAGTCGACCGTGGCCGAATGCTTCAGGTTATTGGTTACGGAACCCTGACTTGTTTACTTGCATTTTTCGCCCTTGCCGGTATAAACAGGCTTGGCGTGTCTCAACCTGTTCTGATTGTAGGGTCATTCTACGCCATTGCCCTCGTGTTGGGTGTCGGATATGGTATGATCTTCCCGGCTTACAACACACTGTTTGTAAACCTGGCTCCCAATAACCGGCGTGCTACAGCTAGTTCTACCTACCTGACAAGTTGGGATATTGGTGTTGGGCTGGGCGTGGTGCTGGGTGGGCATATAGCCGATACTAGCGGAGGTTTATCCTTCGCCTTTTTGGTAGGGGCCTTTGCAGTCAGCTTTTCGTATGTGCTTTTTACACGCATTGCCGGTCCGCACTTTGAAAAGAATAAGTTAAGATAGAGCCAAGAATCAAGAGCCAAGAATTACACCTCCGGTTTAATTTCATAGGCTTTTGCACAAGCAATAAAATCGGAAATCAATGCAGGGTTGGTTTCAAAGATATTGCCAACCACTACAATGTCGGCTCCTGCATCGAAGGCTGCAGTCAGTTGGTCTGTGGTCTTTATTCCCCCGCCAACAACTAATGGAAGTGATAATCCCTTTCTTACATAGTTTATCATTTCGGTTGGAACCGGAAAGTTGGCGCCACTGCCGGCTTCGAGGTAAACCAGTCGCATTCCGAGTAATTCCGCTGCAACGGCTGTGGAAAGTGCAATTTCATTTTTGTCGCGTGGAATCGCGCGGGTATCACTGATGTATTCTACGGAGCTTGGCTTACCTCCATCAATCAGCAAATAACCGGTTGGAATGACTTCTATATCCGATCTTTTTATAGCTACTGCCGAAGTAATGTGCTGCCCAATCAGGAATTCTGCATTGCGGCCTGACAACAGGGACAGATACAATAATGCATTCGCTTTGGTGCTGAACTGAGAAGCATTTCCGGGAAATAAAACAATTTTCGTTTTTAGTTCCTCTTTTAGCAACTCGATAAGCGAATCCACCGAAGCTACGGTATGGCTTCCTCCGACAAAAACAAAATCGGGGGTGTTCGATTTGAGTGCCGCTATTGTGCTGGATAAAACACTTCCGCGACATTTGTCAGGATCAAGTAGTACAGCAAGCATTTTACGATTTGCTTCTCTGTTGAGTAAAATTGTTTTGTATATGTTTTTCATGAAATAAATAATTTTTAATCTACACAATATACCAAGGTGTAAGCAGGACTTTGAATGAAACGTAATTGGTATAGTTTCTTTGTCGGGATATGTTGGGCTATGATTTCACCCAATGCTTTTACCTCAAAAGGGAAAATGCGCAATTGATTTGCAAAGTCCACAGCCTCTTTTCCAATAATTTTATATAACGATTCTTTGACCGACCAAGCCAATTGCAGTTGGTTTATATTTTTACCGTTCGATAAATCCCGTTGCTCTACCTCACTTAAAAAGCGGGTGTATATTTTTTGGATTTTATGATTTGGACATTCAATATCCACACCTATGGCGCAGGTTGGATGTGCCATCACAGCAATCCAGTTTTTGCTATGCGATATGCTTATTTGACAACTATTATCCGATAAAAAAGGTTTTCCATCGGCGTAGTGTCCTATTTGCACTTCCCTGCCAAGTAATTCTTTCATCGCCACCCGAATGCCCAGAAATTCACGCTTGCGTTTGTCTGAAACTATTTTGCCAAACTCAACTTCATTGAATGAAGTTAGTTGTGCTCTCAGTTCATCTATGCTTTCGGTTAAATCCCAGACCAATAATTGAACGTCCTTTGTTGAAATGAAATTACTTTTTGGCATATTAAAAGGGATGATTTTTAGGGTGCAAATTATGTATTAAGTAAATGATAATTATTATTGATATGTTTTAGCACATAGTTCACAATAGTTTTGAATAGAAGATATAAGACTAAGAACACATAGCATTATCCCGAATACCGGGATAATTTCAGACTGTGCAAAAGTATCGTCAGA
>DATFAW010000256.1:0-5361 GCA_035254165.1 Paludibacter sp. | reverse complement strand
TTGTTTTAAAAATAGATATTCTTTTTATGATGTGTTGTCAATTGTGGATTAACCCATATGGTTCTATTTCTTCTTTGACAGTATTTCGTTCAGAAGAATTTAAAATAGCTGTCAATATTTTAATTAGCTCAATGCAATCATTTACCATACTTTCAAATTGTGTTTGGTCAATGTAATCTGTTTCTACTAATAATTCAAGCCAATACTCGCTTTCGCTCGCTTCTTTTAATGCAATCGCCATTTTGGCTCTAAAATCTTTTACGCTTTGTCCTCTAATTCCTTCTTTTATATTAGCCCCTACGCTGGTCCCACTTCGAAGTAACTGTTTCGAAATTATATATTCTTTCTTCTCCTTTTGCAAATATTGGAACAGTCGAATTACCCGTATAGCGAACGCTTTGCTCTTATCTACAATGGCATTACCAGTCTGTTTCATTTTCTTTCAATTATGAATTGTGCATTATGAATTATGCATTAGCTTAAAGAACTCCCAAATAATAATTCCACCAGTTACACTCACATTGAGCGAATGTTTGGTGCCAAATTGCGGAATTTCAATGCAACCGTCGCAGGCATCCACCACGCTTTGTTGCACGCCTTTTACTTCGTTACCAAGGACGACGGCATATTTTTTTGTCGGGTCAAGCTTCAGGCCGGGCAGCTTGGTGCTTCCTTCTGCCTGCTCAATGGCGAAAACGGTATAACCTTGCGCTTTTAAATTTTCTAAGGCAACGTGTGTGTCTTCAAAATACTTCCAGTCGACTGTATTTTCAGCACCCAGGGCTGTTTTGTGAATTTCGGCATGCGGTGGTGTGCTGGTAATGCCACACAAGTAAACGGCTTCCACCAAAAAGGCATCCGCGGTGCGAAACACCGAACCCACATTGTGCAGGCTTCGTACATTATCAAGTACCACAACCAGCGGTGTTTTCTTTTCTTCTTTGAACTCCTCGGCTGTGAGGCGATTCATCTCGGTTATTTTAAGTTTTTTCATTTTTATTCAGAGGTAAGAAAGCAGGAGGTAAGGAGTAAGTGGAAACAGATGTACAAATTACTAGCCTCTTACTTCTTGTCTCTTGCCTCTATTTTATTAGTGAGATTGCTTTTTCTATAATTGTATCAATACCGTTAGCCTGGTTGTTAGAGGTTAAGCTAACGTAATAATCGGGGTCAATTCCGAATTCGGTGTCTTGCATATTCGAGTCGTACATGGGGCTTGCCGAAAAACGTACCATCCAACCGTTGGGTAATTCGCTGGAGAAAGGCAGGCCGCCTCCACCACCGGTTTTATCGCCCACGATAATGGCATTGGGCGCTTGTTTCATCCGGTTTACAAAATCATTGGTGGCACTGAAAGCCATTCGGTTGGTGAGAATAATCACCGGACGTTGCCATTGAATGGTTTTATGAGCCGGGGTTGTGATTTTTACAGGGGTAGAAAATTCAGAATGACCATCACCCGTTTTATGGCGGATATACCCGGTAGTTGCATCGTTTTTGAAAAAATAAGAAGCCAATTGTTTCGAGATATCTAAGGAACCACCACCATTGTTGCGCACATCGATAATCAACCCACGGCAAGTCGAAAAGGAAGTCAGCACATAAGCCATGTTATTATCCGAAAAACCACTGGAGAAACTTCCGTAATAAATATAACCGACACGTCCATTGTCAATTTTGGTATATTCTAATCCGCCTGCAATTCTGTAATTCTTGCCCAAATATCTGTCTGTTTCGATGAGTGTTTTGCTGAAATTATCAGGATAATCCTGAAACCATTTCCAGTATCGGCTCAGATCGAAATCTGAATACAGATTGACATGTCCATCTTTTAATTCGCCCAACATGTTACCCAGCAAATCAAAATATGCAATTTCAGTTGTTGCAGATGGTAATTTCTGGTGGTACACCGTGTAAATTGAGTCCCAGTTGATGTGTTTGTAATCGAAATAGCAATACCGGGTATCAATAATTTTCCACAATGCCTGAAAATTTCCTTCATGCGTATTGGGCTGTGTTGCCGGCTCGTCCATGCACGAAGGAAGCAACGCAATTGCAAGCAGTAAGATTAAACTATATTTTTTCATCATCTAATTGGCAACTACTTATTCGTTTGTGCTGATAAAATTACGCGGTGCCTGCTTTTTCCTTCCGGAAAATGAAATTACATCCATCGTCGTTCCAACCAGTAGGCTGAAAGTATTTCGTTTGAAAACCATGTCGTTGGCTTTGTATTTAAGTGCCTGGTAGCTTAATCCGAATCGCCATGTTGAGCGGGCGAAAGGAACATCAACTGTCAGTTTGGGGTTCAGTCCCCGTTTATTGATAATTGAACTAAAATGGGTTATGTTGGAATGATTGCCTAATTCAAACATTTCGTAGTACGAAGCACCGGCTGTAGGTACAAACAACCAACCCAAAACGGGCGTTTCGACTGCCAGTTGAAGCCGTAGTGTCCTTCGGAATAGAGGAAAATCATACTTTGCCACGCCCGACAGATTGAGATTTGTGGCCATATCCAGATTGACCGGATTATTTACATTCCGGGTCAGATCTTTAAATCCAAAATCTACATCCCAACTTCCACCGGCCAGCAGTTGTAATCCTTTTGCCGGATGAAAATGATAATGCATCCCTAAGCTGTAGTTTGCCCCAAAATAGAGCATCGAGCCTGTTTTTGCCGGATTGTGAGTAATTCCTGTTGCCAGGTAAAATTTATTCTGAATGGAAATATTAGTTGTTCTTAACGACAAGAACCGACGGCTTTCGTGATTAAAATCAAAACCACCGCCACTGTAAGTCAAAGGCGAAAGATAAGGGTCGGTAAAATGAAATGTTGCAAGTCCAAACGTGTTCGTTTTCGAAGTCAGTAAGTGTTTTTGGCCGTCAGGGTTTTGAGCTGAAATGACAGAGCTCAAAAAAACGGCCAGCGATACTAAAACATATTTTTTCATTCGGACAATTGTGTTAAATAGTTGTGATAATTAAATGTCGTAATTCCTAAAAGAGTATTCAACCACATAGTATCACTTAGTAACATAGAACCACATAGTTTTTTTGAGACAAATAGCAATTAACTGTGTTTTCTCCCGATAGTCGGGATGTTCCATATGTGCTTGATTAAATACGATATTATATTTTTCCTGCTACTTAGAACATGTATTACGCATGCAAAAATAACAAAAATGTTTGGTATAAAGCAGGGTTTAATTTCAGGAACAACTAATTGTAAAAAAACAAAGTTGTATCTATAGCTACTGATACTCAAATATTGTCTTTTTGTTGATGGAAATAATTATCTTTGCATCTGTTTGATTTACCATTATTAAATATAAAATATGAAAAAACTGGTTTTTGCTACTAACAATGCTCATAAACTGTCCGAAGTCAGAGCTATTCTTGAGCCTGCATTTTCGATTGTCAGTTTAGCCGATTTAAATTGTACTGAGGATATCGCCGAAACCGCCGATACATTGGATGGAAATGCTTTATTGAAAGCAAAATACATTCACGATAAATTCGGCCTGGACTGTTTTGCCGACGATACCGGTTTGGAAGTTGATGCTTTAAATGGCGAGCCCGGTGTTTACTCGGCGCGTTATGCCGGCGATAATCATGATTCCCAGCAAAACATGCGTAAGGTACTATCACTTTTAGGCAATAATCCGAACCGCAAAGCGCGTTTTCGCACAGTGATAGCATTAATCCAAGGCGGAAAAACAATGTGCTTTGAAGGAAAAATTGAAGGGTATATTACGCTTCAACCTCGCGGCGATAATGGCTTTGGTTACGATCCTATTTTTGTGGCCGATGATTATTTAGTGACTTTTGCCCAGTTAAGTGCCGACGAGAAAAATCAGATCAGCCATCGCGCGTTGGCGGTTCAGAAACTGGTAGATTATTTGCAGCACGAACAAACGAAACAGGTTGATTTAGTCGTTTCCAGGACTATCTAAAATTCAACGTTTGCATTGGGTTAACATGCCGAATTGAAACTATTTGAGTTTAATTGAAGTTGTAAGAATACACACCCTCTTCAGAAAAGGGCTTGTCAATAGCATTATATGAAACGGGCATTAATACTGGCATGATCCAAAGGCCATGTTCAGTTGCGAGTTCTCCTGATACGTCGGGACAGGTAATGTGACAACTAACTAAAAAATAAACGCATGAAAACGAGAGTAATTATTGTTGGATTTTTTTTCTCAATAATCTCATTACCCATGCTAGCCCAGGTGGCTATGGGCAAGTGGAGAACCCATTTATCGTACAATAGTGTTTCGCAAATTGCTCAGTCAGGGAATAAGATTTTCGCTGTCAGCCAGGGAGCTTTATTCTCGGTGGACAAACAAGATGGAGGGTTGCAATTTTACAGCAAACTTAACGGTTTGAATGGCTCCAATATCACGAAAATTGAATTTGATGCCACCAATCAAGAGTTACTCATCATTTACAGCAATGGCAATATTGATTTGTTTGGAACCGGAGGAGTGATGAATATCCCTGATCTTTTCAATAAACAGATGAGTTCCAGTAAAAATGTAAACCACATTCAGTTTTACCAGAAAAAGGCATTTTTGGCTTGCGATTTTGGAATTGTAGTGCTGAACATGGATAAAAATGAAGTAGCTGATACTTACTATATCGGACCCAATGCAACAGAAGTGGCGGTACTGAATACAACAATTCATAATGGTACAATTTACGCGCTGTCAAAATCGACGATTTATCAGGCTTCAATAGCAGAACCAAACCTGGTAAATTATCAGTTCTGGTCCGCTACCGCAGGACTGCCGGGAACCGGAGACTTCCAGAAAATTTCCTCCTTTGGTGGAAAACTTGTGTTGTTGCGAGGCGGAAAACTATACAAACAAGACAGTGCCAGCGGATGGACTCCATTTTTACCAGAAGTAATTACAAACTCTTTTAATGTTTCAAATAAAAGTTTAAGTGTTTTTACTGACAATTCAACTTATTTAGCGGATGAACTTTTCACTGTAAAAATAGTCAGTAATATTGGAACAATTACCGATGCTGAATACGATGCGCAAAACAGCACCTATTATTTTGCAGCCAATAGCCTGGGTATTGTTTCATACAAACAGGTCAGCACCGAAACACCTGTAATCACGTATTTTAAACCTGTAGGTCCGGCAGTAAATAAGCCATGGAAAATGGTTTTTTCAGGAAAAAAATTATTTATGGTGCCAGGTGGTCGTTGGGCTGCTTTTTATATGCAACCAGGTTATATTATGATGTTTGAAGATAACAGTTGGTCTAACATTGATTACACTTCTATTGAGTCAAATACCGGAGTAATATGCCGTGATTTAGTTTCAATCGCTGTTGATCCATCTGATA
>DATFAW010000255.1:0-6684 GCA_035254165.1 Paludibacter sp. | reverse complement strand
AGATAATTCAATCCGTACGCCTCAACCAACGATTTTATTTTCACCTGATGCGGCGTGGTGAAAAAATCCAGGCTCTTTTCCATCAATTGCTTGTTACCAATAAAGCGGAATATATTTCCACCGTTATTATTCATCACAATGATTTTGAAATTATCATCGATATAATTATTCCACAAACCGTTCGAATCGTAAATAAATGACAGATCGCCCGTAAGGAAAACAGTTGGTTGTTTGGATGCAAAAGCATATCCGGCAGCGGTTGACAGGCTGCCATCGATACCGGAAGTTCCACGGTTGCAGAAATAAGTCAAGTCACTACGGGTTGGAAAAAGTTGTGTCCATCGAACCGAAGTGCTGTTTGCCAAATGAAGTGTCGTACCTCCCGGAGCAAGTTTCAGCAAGTTTGTTACTGCACTCATATCTGATAGAGGTGCATCAGCCACAAAGGCATCATGACGTTGGGTGATTATCTTATTTTGGACTTGAAAAGTTTCCGAATAATTGCTTTTGGTCTTTCCCAGCGGCATTTTTACCAATGTATCAATGGCTGAACCGGGAATAATGGTTGTCAAGCTTTTATACGTATCGATATAAGGCAATGAAGATTCGAATTGCCATTGTTCAGCAGACTGGTATTCGCGTAAAAACAATTTTATTTGCTTGCAAATAGATGAATGGCCAATGGTTATTAATAAATCCGGGGTGAACGGAGTTCCGATTCCGTTTTGTTCTTGATGAATTCCGATTCCGTTCCGTTTTGGCGGAATTCCGATTCCATTCTCTTCTTGATAAGTTCCAATTCCGTTCTGTTTTAGCGGAATCGGAATTCCGCCCCCCCCGTTCACCCATGCAAAAAACGATTCAGGACGAGTTATAATTTTATCTCCACTGATATTGGATAAATTTTCAGCAATAACAACCACATCAGGTTCATTTGCCAGCAAGTTTGCCAGTTCATTGAGTTGTTCGTTTTTGGGATAAACGCCGAACAGAACTAATTTTCGCTCATAAGAAGTCCACATCCTTTTCAATGTTTCCAAACTTTCTTTAGTTGGAGAAACTTCGGCTGCAATGGTTTTAATAATTTTCGGATTACTGTGCGTTTCGGGCAAAGCTGTATAAATAGGCTCACGCAATGGTACATTAATTTGCACCGGACCTTGCGGATAGGATAAGGCTGTATCAATAGCTTGCGAAACCTGATGGTCGGAAAACTGTAAATCAGCAGCCACAACCGTTTCAACAGGTAAATCGAAATGTGCTTTTATGTAATTGGCATAAATATCAGACTGACGAAGCGTTTGTCCATCAGCCTGGTCAATCATTTCGACAGGACGGTCGGCAGTAAAAACAAGCAAGGGAAGATTTTGATAATAAGCTTCGGCAATGGCCGGTGCAAAGTTCAATGCAGCCGTTCCCGACGTGCAAACCAATGCTATAGCTTCGCCACTTTGTTGAGTCATACCCAATGCAAAGTAAGCAGCCGAACGTTCGTCGGTAATACTCAGGCATTTCAACTCAGCTTGAGCCGTAAAAGCAAATATCAACGGGGCATTACGCGACCCGGGTGCAATAACAACTTTGCGAACACCATGACGGGCACAGATTTCGGGTATATTTTTAATTCCTTGTCTAAAATGAATCATTATCAAATCTACTATTTAGTCATCCGTCAGTTGACGGACAAGTTTTACTACTTACCACTGGAAGTCCTCTTCAGGGGTTAGGGACCTTCATCACATTCAGCATCGTCATCATTTTATTATCCGTTTCTTCCCACTCCTTTTCGGCAACCGAGGAAGTTGTAATGCCCGCCCCACTATAAAGAACAAATTGTTTTTCGAACAACTGCAAACAACGCAGGTTTACAAACACATTGCTTTTTTGGTTGATATTGATTGGTCCAAGAAAACCTGAATAATAACTCCGGTCGTGCTTTTCGTTAGCCAGAATAAATTCACGGGCTTCCTTCTTGGGTAATCCACCCACCGAAGGAGTTGGATGCAAAGCCTTCAGAAAATTACCCAACCGATTTTTCAAACCTGATTGTGCAAATTCAAATGCAGTCTTTAGATGAATCAGATTGGCCGCACGATAATTCGTTGGACCAACTTTGCTATATTGTTTTATATCCAGTGACTTTAATGTTTGTTCCACAAAATCAGTCACGATACCTTGTTCTTCCATCTCCTTATTGCTCCAGGTGTACGAGTCAATGGTGGCATCAGTACCTATTTGAGTTCCGGCAAGCGATACGGTTTTGACCAGCCCATTTTCAACAACCAACAACGGTTCAGGTGTAGCTCCTATCCAACAACCCACTTCTGGAAGTTGAAGCAGATAAACAAAGGCATGCGGATATTTGTCACACAATTTCAGGAAGAAATCCACAGCAACAAAATCGTCGTCAAGCTTTTCCAACCGGATTTTGGACAACACCACTTTATGGAATTTTCCTTCGGCCATGGCTGTTTTGGCTGCTTCAACATTGTTGATATATTCAGTAGAAGTAGAGGTTTGAATATCTTTTTTAGAAAGCTTTTCAACAGACAAGAACCGGTTATTTTCCGATAATTTTTGAATGTAAACAGCTTCAATCTCATCCGAAAAGAAAATACAATCGGGTTTAAGAAAATACGTTCCATGTTCTATGGTTTCATCGAATGGAGCCACTACAAAACCAACCTTTTCATCGATGTTTTGTATAGAACTCAATTTTTCAGGGAGAGAATGATGCTGAACCAAGGTAATTATCTCCTTATCGAGCGGTAAACGGTAAGAGGCAAAAGGGATGTTCTGTTTTAAACAAACCGTTTGCAAATTGCTGAGTGATTGATATGATGAGTTTTCAAAAGCCATTCTATTTTTCAGACTTAATTGGAATAATACGGTTGGAGAGGCGGCATAAAGAAATCAACTTGCCTTTTTGATCTTCGACCCGGATTTCCCAAACATGCGAGGTTTTTCCCTGATGCAGGATTGTTCCGGTTGCAACAACAAACTCTCCCGAAGTAGCTCCAACATGGCTTCCGCTTATTTCAACACCCAGTACCGCATATTTTGTGAGATCAACCAAAGTCAATGAACCGGCACTGCCAACAGACTCTGCCAAAGCCATAGTTGCACCTCCGTGTAAACGTTTCATGGGTTGAATAGTTCGATTGTCAATAGGCATTTTAGCCACAAGCCGGCCATTGGAAACTTCGGTAAATTCAATCCCCAAATGTTCCATCATGGTGTTTTTGCACAGATCATTGAGTTCTTCCAAAGTAAGTAACTGTGACATAGCTGACATTTTTATGAATAGGAATCGATTTTTAAAAGCATGCAAAGATAAGTAATTATCTAAACAACCAATCAAAAATCCTCAGTAGAAACGACTACCAGCCCCATTTCATTTTCAAATAAATGTTCCGTCCCGGTTCCAGCTTTAATATGCCACGCGTAGAGGAAAGATGATCCAGATAAGAGGTATTCAGTATATTCTCAACACCGGCAAATAATTTCAACCAGGTGTTGTTGAGATCAATACTGCCGGAATGAATATCGAAATTATAAACAATATGACCGGCAGTTGCAGTTTCACCTGCAGCAGTTTCATTCTGACGCGCTGTCCACATAGCTGATAATGATGCTCCGACTTGTTCTTTAGATTGATAATCTAACGATGCGAAACCACTCATAGGTGGAATCTGGGGTAAGTATGCGTCGGCATCAATATCCCGGGCATGTGTATACGAAGCATTGGCAAGGGCTGAAAATTGATTGGTAATTTGCCATTTGCCTTCCAATTCCGCTCCGAGGAACAAGGCTTTGCTGACATTTACATTCACATAAGCCTGTTCTGAAACTGTAACTCCGTTCGCATTTTTATACGTATAGACTCCAAGTTTTTCTGTAATAAGATCCGTCAAATAGTTGGCAAAAACATCGGCTTTTAATCTGAATTTATTATTCATAAACGTATAATTCAGGTTTGAGAACGTTCCTTTTTCCGGTTTTAAATTAGGATTACCCACATGCTTAGGTCCGGCAAGTTCAATGAGTTTAAATCGCTCCTCGATGGATGCAACCCGATAAGAATTAGACAAAGACAAAGCAAGCTGCTGTTGAGCTGTTGGATTGTAAACCAAATCGGCATGAGCGGCATAAGCAATATCTTCATGAACTGAAGAAGCAAATATCACCCGGCGTGGCAGATTCTTTACATAGTATTTCTCATCTGATGATTTTGGAATCCCATACATAGATTGAATATAGCTATAGTTAGTATACTGATAAAGCGGACTAAAAGCAGAATCATTGGCTGTACGAATATAATCTAGTCTTAGCCCAACATCCAACGACCACTTAGCCGGAACAATTTTCCATGAATAATGAGCAAAAGCTCCTAAATCGAGCATTCTTGCTTTTGGAGTAGGCTGGTCACCGGTTCCTATTAATGTGGAGTCACTTGTATTCTTTATCGTTAGACGGGAGGTAAGCGCATTGCGTTGCCAACCTTCAGCACCCAGGGTCAAACGATGATAATCGGTAAAGTGCCAATCGGAAGTCAATTTAGCTCCGGAAGTTATATTATTGCTACCCGGGAAAATTGTTACAGTAGGATCAGCCAGTTTTAATTCCACGTCACGGATGATACTTTGCGTATAAACCTTGAATCGTACTTCTTTCAAATCAGGATTAACATTTTTCAAGATATACTCACCACTTAATTGATTACGCTCAACTCCAGTATATCTTGCAACGGCAGTAGCCGGAAATGAACGCCCACCGGGCAAGCCAATATCCCAACCTTTTACATGCTGATAATTGACCAATACCTCCTGATTAGGTGAATATAGAATACCGGCTTTCAAAGACCATGACGCATCATGAAATTGACTATTTGGCAACGTTCCACCGGGAGTTTTTATATCTTGCGCTGTCCGGAAACTTCCATTCAAACTTAAATACCAATTATAAGCTGTAAACTGAATATTTGCACTGTTTGCCCAAAGATTATTGACCGTATTAAACTCTGTACCTAATTTACCTTTAGTTTGAAAAGTGGGTGTATAAGTTGGTTGCCCTGAAACAAAATTGACAACGCCACCCATAGCTCCGGTTCCGTATAGCACTGAACCGGCACCTTTGATAACCTCAATCTTTTCCAAACTACTTAAATCTACAGTTGATAAGGCAGCTGCATGATCGGTGGCTGTTTGAATGCGATCGCCGTCGGTCATAACAATCAGGCGTTGTTCAGATAGTCCGCGCACATTCAACGAAGTGGCCCAAATGGCATCACGTACAAGTGAAATACCTGTTTCACGGCGTAATGCGTCGGCAGGAGTAAAATAAGAAGAACTTTCAATTGTATTTTTATCTACAACGACGGTAGGCAAGGCAAATACTTTCGACAATTCACCAATGACTGTAACCTCCTGAATCTCTTTGTTTAAAATCGAGTCGGCTGGTAAAGCCGCCGAAAGTGATTGAGTCGTAATTATTACTCCCCAAAATAGTACAATTGAAAATTTAGCCATAAATTAAGAATTCTAGAATTGAATCTGGATGCAAAAGGACTTCCACATTGAAACTATTTTATCTCTAATAGACTATTTATCTACTGTCAATTTTCAGTGAAAGTTAAGTGAAGCTTTTTGTTACAATCGCACTTTGACAATGAAAAAGCTACATGTTTCGTACTTTAATCGGCTGTTTAAGAAAGATAGCCGACAATTCCGGTATCCCGACATATTTCCGGGTGAACTCTTTATAAACCAGACTACCCAAATAGTAAAATCCAAAAGCAGTAACAAATCCGGCTATCACATCAATGACATAATGCGCCTGAATATAAACGGTTGCTATAACCAGCGCCATGTAAATAGGGAATAAAAGTGTAAAGTAAAGATAACGGCGATTTTTTATAATCAGAACCATTATCAAGGTAGAAATACCAACATGAGAACTTGGAAACGCTGCAGTTGGCCGCTCGCCTACCTGCTGTGTATTCTGAACCATTTGAGAAAAAACTCCTGAATTATTACATGCCGGCAATAGTTCTTGATGCCTGTCAAAGTAATAACCTACCTGAGGAAAAGTTCCGGCATGAACCTGATCCAGTCCTATCGCCTGAAAATAGTATTGAGGCCCGGCCGTTGGAAAAAGAATATAAATGGTATAATAACAGAAAAATGCAAAAAGAACAATGAAGAAAAAATTCTCGAAGAATTTTCTATCCTTAAAGAACAAATAAGCACTTGTGCCAACAATTAGCGGATAATAAGCAAAATAGCCCATATTGAGTACTTCACTAACCCAACGTTGCGGATAAAGTTGATTAAATACCAAAGCCGGCTGAAAGCCAAATATGCTTTGCTCCAAACCAGCTAACAAATGATCAAAATTTGGAATCATCCGATTTATATCAAATGTTTCGGGATACCAATATATAAGTAAAGCTCCAACAAAAGCAAAACGTGAAAACCGAATCACCATCCAATTTTTAATAGAATTGAGATACGCCAGGGAAAAAATTATAGAAACCATTAATATTCTTGCACCCAATAACTCCCGGGCTATATGCACTCCCGGTCTCAAAAAGAGTATTATTAAGGATGTAACGAGGATATAAAGAAAAGTCAATTTCTCTACCGAATAAAAGCGTATGGGGTGATTACTAGTCATTTTTCAGGA
>DATFAW010000254.1:0-8567 GCA_035254165.1 Paludibacter sp. | reverse complement strand
GGCTTGTTCGTGTCAGCGTATCAGTACACTCAATCCAGTTTATTTTTAAATCCAATAATCATTTTTTGAATCTCAACGATTTTGTTTTGTAATAAAACAAAAACATCAAGCTCCATATAATTTAATTTAGATGCTATTGTTAGTTGTGTTTCAAGTTCATAAGAAGAACCAATTGACATTTCAAGGAAACGAGCAAAGTCTTTATTACTCGACTTTGCAGAACCTTCAGCAATATTTGAAGGAATAGATACCGCTGAGCGATTCATTTGAGAAGATAAACCAAATTTTTCGTGATTTGGGAAAACATTTGTTAGTTGATAAATTTCAACCACCAAATCTATTGACTTCAACCAAATATCCAGTTTTCTAAAGTTATGCATCCTCTCTATTCTTTTGTCTTTTGTCTTGGCTCTTTTGTCTTGGCTCTTTGCTCTTAAACTAATTTTGCATTAAACGCTTTCAACATATCAAGTACATTGGTTTTTACATTTACAAAATGTTCGATACCAATCGCTTTCAAATCGTCGGTGCAAGCAGGAGCTCCGGCAACTACAAATTCTGCTTTACCTTTAGCCAATGCATAAGCAGCAGGAGCTAATTCAGCATATTCATCGTCGCTTGAACAAAGAACAATAATATCAGCATTTGCTTCCAAAGCTGCTTTTACGCCTTCTTCTACAGTAGCAAATCCTAAGTTATCAACCACTTCGTAACCAGCACAAGCAAAGAAATTGCATGAGAACTGAGCACGAGCCAAACGCATAGCCAGGTTACCAATAGTCAACATGAACGCTTTTGGACGTTTAGCAGCACCTTCGGTAGCAAAACGTAATGCTTCAAATTCAGCAGCACCACGAACCGGCAATAATTTTTCAGTTCCTGAGTGTGAACAACCACAATCTGTAGCTTCTTGAATTTGGACTTTTGCAGCACCCATTTCGTTGAAGTTAGGGAATTGGTTTGTTCCTAACAGAATTTCGCGACGGCTTGAAACAGCTTTTAAACGGCTGGCAGCAGTAGCTTTCACAGCTTGTTGCACAGAACCTGAAGCGATAGCAGCAAAGAAACCACCTTGCTCTTCAACTTCCAGGAATAATTTCCATCCTTGGGCAGCAATTTCGTTAGTCAATGTTTCGATATAATACGAACCGGCAGCTGGGTCGGAAACTTTATCGAAATGAGATTCTTCTTTTAATAATAATTGTTGGTTACGGGCAATACGTTCCGAGAAATCGTCGGTTGGTTTGTAGATAGAATCGTAACCTAATACAGTGAGAGAGTTTACACCGCCCAGCGTTGCGCTCATAGCTTCAGTTTGTGTACGAAGCATGTTTACGTTAGCATCCAGAACGGTTTTATTGAATGTTGTTGTTTCTGCATGAGCAACCATTTTAGCAGCACATTTGCAGTCATCTTTTGGTTGATAAGCGTCAACTACCATAGCCCACAACAAACGTGCAGCACGGAATTTTGCAATTTCCATAAAGTAATTGCCACCAACTCCAAAATTGAATTTAATTTTTTTAGCAGCTAACGAAGTATCAACACCGGCGTCAACCAATAATGAAAGGTATTCGTTACCCCAAGCCAATGCATAACCCAATTCCTGAGCGATAAATGCTCCGGCATTGTTCAACGTTGTTGCATTAACACCAATTACGCGGTATGAAGGCAATCCGGTTGCTGCTTCTACAGTAGCTTTTGCTTTAGCGGTAATTTCTTCTTTTGTCAACTCTTTGCCAGCTTGCAACATGCGGTTCATTGGGTCGAAGTTGATAGAACCTTGCAATTTTTCGGCATCGTAGTTTTTCGATTTGAAATAATCGGTCAGGATAGTAGCCAATTCAGCTGCAGCACTTACGCAAATTCCGAAGTTCAGTTCTACACAATCAGCTGCAATGCCTTCGAGCAAAGTAGCGATAAATGCAGGGCTCAAATCTTCTTTTTTCAATTTGAAACCAAGTGAAGTTACACCTTTACATAAAATATCCAACGCCTTAGCATTAGCTTCTTTTGCTGTTCCAACAACAATGTCTTGACGAACGAACCATTCGTTTCCAACTTCTGTACCACGGACATAAGGGAAAACTCCCGGAGCCGAATCTTTTGTTTTGAGAGCTTCAATGTCTTCTGCCCGATAGAAAGGCAATACGTTGAAACCTTCATTGGTTTTCCAAACGAGCTTTTTATTGAAGTCAGCTCCTTTTAAGTCGACTGTGATTTTGTCCATCCATTGCTGCGTGCTAACCGATGGGAAATCAGCCAATAAATTCAATTTTTTTTCTGCCATAATATATATTGATTTTCGTAAATTCTAAGCGGGTGCAAAATTACTACTTTCTGTTGAGTTAGAAGAATTTTTTACGAATGAATTAAAGAAAAAAAGCGCTAATTGAAAATAAATATGCAATTCCGGGCAAAATACAAATTCTATTTCGCTCCAAAAGCAAAACAATTTGCATATCAATATAACTGTCAGTTCCTGTTTTTATCTGATAAATTATTGGAAACTAAAAAAAGGTTGTATTTTTACAGCTTTTAAATCACATTTAGTTACTACAATAAAATAAATCACTAAAATACAACCATTATGAGCAAAGTTAAGAATCTCGTTTTAGTACTTCTTGCCGGATTTATTCTGGTTTATATGAATATGCCCACTATCAGCTATGGGTTTACCGGCTTTCCGGCATTACTCATCGTTTTAACCGGCATCTGGATATTCCTGAATAACCCATTTAAAGTTATCCAAACCCAAAACAACGCTCCTTCTTTTAAAATTGGCAAACCGGGAAGAATACCGCTTATATTATTAGCTGTGTTATTGGTTTACATAACCATAGTGCCGGTTCTGACTAGCTGGGCCTTGTTTCGTACCAACGATTATCGCGACTTGATTGGTAAAGTGGAAACTGAATCGAACTTATCAAGTCACATGCTACCGATCTCTATTGAGAAAATTCGCGTGGTAGACCAACCGCTGGCACAATTGCTGGGCGACAAAGTGTTGGGTTCGCAATCGGCACTCGGCAGCCAGGTTACACTTGGTACGTTTAATATCCAAAAGGTAAATAACGACTTGTATTGGGTGGCTCCGCTCCTGCACTCCGGTTTCTTCAAATGGCAAAAAAACATGCAGGGAACCAACGGATACGTGATGGTGAATGCCTGCAACGAACGCGACGTAAAACTTGTCCAAGAGATTAATGGCAAGAAAGTGTATATCAAATACCAGTCGGAAGCTTATTTCTTCGATAACCTGGAACGCTACTTATATTTCCACGGCTATTACAATGTAGGGTTGACCGATTATTCGTTCGAAATTGACGATGCCGGAACTCCATACTGGGTGGTAACCAAATACAAAAAAACAATTGGATTTGCAGGCGAAGAAGCTCAGGGCGTAGTGATTGTGAATGCGCAAACCGGTGAAATAAACGATTATTCCATTGCCAACACGCCGAAATGGGTTGACCGCATTCAACCGGGTGAATTTATTGAAACACAGCTCAACAACTGGGGAAACTACGTAAAGGGTTTCTGGAATTTCTCCAACGAAGGTAAACTCAAAATTACCGAATCGGTTTCGATGGTATATGGCGAAGACAACAATGCTTATTGGTACACCGGCCTGACTTCGGTAGGTTCCGACGAATCGACTGTTGGTTTTGTGCTGGTAAATACACGTACTAAAAAAGCTGTTTGGTACAAACAAAGTGGTGCTACCGAATTTGCAGCCCAAAACTCGGCCAAAGGGAAAGTGCAGGAGAAAGGTTTCTCGGCTTCCATGCCCATTCCATATAATATCAACAACATTCCCACTTACGTGCTGACACTGAAAGATAACGGCGGATTGGTAAAAATGTATGCTATGGTAGCCATCGAAGATTATACCATTGTAGGCGTTGGAAACACTCTGCGCGAGGCACTGATGGCTTACAAAAATGCCTTTAACCAGAGTGGCAATAAAATTACAACGAAAAGTAAAACCGAGAAAAACATCATCAAATCCGTTATTACCCGGATTAATGGTGATGTAAAGAACGGAAACACCTACTATTATTTTACGTTGAGAAACTTCCCGAAAATCTTTATCGGTTCCACACAAATTTCAAATGACTTCCCGCTGACCAACCTTGGCGACAGTGTTTATGTTACGTTCGACAACGATAATCAGGATGTGATTGATATCTCTTCATTTAAGAATAAGAATATCGGAAAATAACCTGTTTCGGACAAGAATAAAAATGTGCTATTTCGGTTTGTTCCGGGGTAGCACATTTTTTATTATGATTATCCGTAAAGCGTCCTGATAAATAGACATATTCCATTCAAGTCGGGTTTCGCGGATCAACGGTCACGACCAAAGGAAGTAATTCCAAATAGCGAGAATTACTATTTGACCGCGATTTGGAAATCGCGAAACCCACTTCCATTTACTTTATCAATATTGTAATTACATTAGGATGTTATGCGGATAATCATATTCTTTATTATTCCTGAGGATGAACGGGAGAATGAGAGCCTGGAGTTGTTTAATATCAGCTTAGCATACACATTATTTCAAAGTAAATTCACCCGTAGTGCATTTAGAAAAAGTTATTTTGTTTTGTCGGGGCTTCCGCCCCAAACCCTGACTTACTTTTTGTCTTAACACAAAAAGTAAGCAAAAAAGTCAAGACTCCGCCCGCTTCACTCGAAAAACTTATGCTCAGTTGGCTGAAACTGTCCAAACTCGCTCCTTCGTCGCTCAAACAGGACTGTTTCAAACGCCAACTTCACTTGTTTTTCGGTTCACCGGACGAGGTCACTCGTTGGCAAACTGTGTGCACCTTAATATCTCTTATTTTTTATTGAAAAAACCTATTAAATGCACTACGGGTTAAATTCTCTCCTTATTACCGCGATATTACATTTTTATTACAAACAAATGTCTTAAAATGAATTGAAGTGTTACCTTTGCAAGTCGAATTTGAGTAAAAAATAGTACAGCAATTTCTAAGGCACAAAAAAATGAACTTCAAAAAAAACATTCCAACCACCATCCGTCAATTTCTGCAGATATACTTCTCTGCACTACTTATTTTCACGGCTTTCAGATTCATCCTGTTTCTCACAGAGCTGGGCAGGATAAATGCCGACGTTGCCACCGGCAGTATTTTGATATCATTCCTGATGGGCATCCGCTTTGACCTCGTTATTTCGGGTTATGTACTTATTTTACCGTTTTTTGTTCTATCCATTCTTTCGTTTTTCAATAATCCATATCCCATCATAAATAAAACACTGTTTTATTTCATTTTCGGAATATTCACCCTCGCATTCCTGGTTTGTGCTGTGGATATCCCGTACTTCAACCAGTTCTTTTCGCGCTTTTCCATCACCGCGTTCGAATGGTTCGACAGTCCTGCTTTTGTATTCAAAATGATTGTAGAAGAGCCACGCTACTGGCTGGTAGCGATTCCGTTTATCCTGTTTGTATTCGGGTTTTACAAAATATTACGCAGAATACTTTCCAACCCAACCGAAACCTCTACCCTATCCATAGCAGCTAAAGCCGGGTTAACCGTACTTTGCCTGGGATTTATATTTTTAGGCATTCGTGGCCGTGTAGAAAAAAAATCACCGATACGGGTTGGTACAGCTTATTTCTCAAACAATCCGTTTCTGAATCAGTTGGGGCTAAATCCTAACTTTACACTTATCAGAAGTTACCTGGACAGCAAGGAAGAGAACAACAAAACCGTGCAACTGATGAACGATAGTGCGGCCGTAGCCAACGTTCAACGTTACCTGAACATACAACATCCGGACAAAAACCTGCCCTTGCTCCGCCAGCGGAATGTGGGCGAAACCAAGCCTAACAACTACAACGTGGTGCTGGTTATTATGGAAAGCATGAGTGCCGCCAAAATGGAACGGGGTGGAAATCATGAACATCTCACGCCATTCCTCGACAGCATTTCCCACCGGGGTTATTACTTCAACAATACCTACACAGCCGGCATTCATACTTTCAACGGTATCTTCAGTTCACTGTTTTCGATGCCCGGTTTATTTCGCCAGCACCCCATGAAAGAAAGTGCGATTTTGAAATACCACGGAATGTTCAGCACCCTGAAAGAAAAAGGATATTCCACCGCCTACTTTACCACCCACGACGGACAGTTCGACAACGTGGAAGGTTTCCTGAAGGCTAACGACTGCGAAACAGTTATATCGCAGGCCAATTATCCTGAGGCGGAAATAAAAACCACCCTGGGTGTGCCCGACAAATACTTGTTTGAGTATTCAATGCCGGTATTAAACAAGCTGAGCGAAAAGAACAAACCTTTCGTAGCCACATTTATGACCGCCAGCGACCACGGCCCTTACTACCTGCCCGACTACTTCAAACCCCGAAGCAAGGATATTAAGAAACAAATCACCGAATATGCCGATTACTCGCTGCAAAAACTGATAGAAATGTCGTCGAAACAGAAGTGGTTTAAAAACACAATATTCGTATTTGTTGCCGATCACGGGGCAGCTATGGACAATACCTACGAGCTGGCATTGGATTACAACCATGCGCCACTGCTGTTCTACGCTCCCGACATTATCAAAAACCCTAAAACACTGGACTGCATGGCCGGGCAAATTGACATTTTTCCAACTATCATGGGACTGCTGAAACAACCTTACGCCAACAACACACTGGGTATAGACCTGTTGCACGAAAGCCGCCCGTACATTTTCTTTAATGCCGACGACAAGTACGGCGTGATAGACCGCGACTGGCTGTTGATAGGCAAAACCGACGGTACGAAGAAGCTGTACAAATACCAAAACAAAGACACCCACAACTACGCTACCGAAGATAAAAACCGGGCGGAAGAAATGAACAAATACGCCCAATCGAACCTTCAGACGTTCCAATACATGATTCTGAAAAAGAAACAATAAATACCGCATTCGCACATTACAGGCGGCAAATTCAGAGGTTTTCTGAAGTTACATGAATTGAGATCGGTTTCAAATACGTCTAATTTATCAGCCATATTTGCATAGATCAACGTTCTATTCTTATTTTGAATTATTTAAACTCATGAAGCCAAAAATAAGTACATTCCGGGCCTTTCGAAGCCGAAACTACGCACTCTATTTTGGAGGCCAGTCGGTGTCGCTCATTGGCACCTGGATGCAGCGTACCGGGGTTAGTTGGGTTATTTATACCATGACGCATTCGGCATTTATGCTCGGTATTACCATGTTCGCCACTCAGTTTCCATCGTTTTTACTTTCATTGTACGGAGGTATTATTTCGGACCGGTACGACCGTTACAAAATTATGCTCATAACGCAGATAGCCGCCATGATCCAGGCCGTACTGCTGGCCGTATTGATGCTTACAAACCATTATGCAGTGTGGAGCATACTCACGCTAAGCGTTATCCTGGGTATCATCAATGCATTTGATATGCCGGCGCGGCAACCGCTGGTACACGAAATTATACACGACAAAGCCGACCTACCCAATGCACTTGCCCTCAACTCGTCGATGGTAAACCTGGCACGGGTTGTTGGACCTGCCATGTCGGGTATCATCCTCCAAAAACTGGGTGCAGGTATTTGTTTTTCGTTGAACGCCGTGAGTTTTGTGGCAGTAATAACGTCATTGCTACTTATGAAACTTCCACCCGCTGCTCAACATCCGGCACAAAAGAAAATTACTACCGAACTGAAAGATGGTTTTGTGTATATAAAAGACACACCTGTCATAGGCATGACATTACTTATGCTTAGCTGTATGAGCCTGCTGGTATTGCCGTACAACACGCTTTTGCCCGTATTTGCCAAGGTTATTTTTAAAGGCGATGCCACCACCTTTGGTTACATCAACAGTTTTATTGGTGTAGGTGCACTGGGAGGAGCTTTCTTTCTGGCATCGTTAAAGCCGGGGGCCGACCTTAAAATTGTATTGCTGGTTAATACCATCATATTTGGCATCAGCCTGATGTTTTTCTCGCATATCAGTTATTTTCCGCTGGCCATGCTGTTTGCCACCGTGTGTGGTTTTGGCATGATGTCGCAAACCACCATTGGCAATACCATAGTGCAAATCCATGCTGCTCCACACATGCGGGGCCGGGTGATGAGCTTCTTTGCGCTGGCATTTTTCGGCATGTTGCCTCTGGGTAGTCTGCTTGTGGGTGCCATATCCCAAAAAATCGGAGCCCCCAACATGCTGCTTTGCCAGGGTGTAATAGCCATAATTATTGCTGCTATATTTTCAAACTTTCTGCGAAAAGACAAGCTAAACAAAAGGAAGATGAAGAAAATAACCGATGCCGAAAATTTGATCACAAAGAGTATTTAAAGCAATAGGCATCAACAAAAACAATTTTTCTGACGCTGTCAGGTACAAGCACGCTGACAGGTCATAAGCAAAAACCCTGTCCAGAGGTCGAAGACCCTGACAGCGGTTTGAATAATCAATTATCGTACGCGCAAATTCATGGTTTTCCCGGGTTTGCGCGTGTTTTTATTTTTCCTATAAACAACTTCATTCCTCTACACACTAGTGA
>DATFAW010000253.1:0-5692 GCA_035254165.1 Paludibacter sp. | reverse complement strand
GGAACATCTTCTGGCAAATCGATGTTATCGATAGCCGATGAATCGATCGCTGTTGAGTCGACTCTTAAATGCGTTACACAAGAATAATTGCGCGAAATCGGTTCTTTTGGTTTGGTTGGGAACTTGCCGCGATATTGTTTCAGGCTTTGGTCTTTCAATACTTTTTCCATAAACATCGCAAAAATAGGCAATGCGGTGCGGCTTCCCTGTCCCAGTTCACCGGTGCGGAAGTGTACGCAGCGCTGTTCGCCACCCACCCAGGCACCACCGATTAACTTCGGAGTAACACCTACATACCACGCATCCGAGTGGTTGGATGAAGTTCCTGTTTTTCCACCAAAGTCGGTATTGTAATGGAACAAATCCCAACTCCACAACGCCTTTGAGGTTCCGCCGGGTTCGGTCATTCCACCTTTCAGCATCTCGGTCATCAGCCAGGCATCTTCGTATGGAATCACGCGTTTTTGCTCGGTCTTCTTCTCATAAATCACTTTACCGTCTTTATCTTCGATGCGACTAACCATGATCGGTTCGTGATACTGTCCTTCGTTTATCACCGTTCCAAATGAGTTTACAAGTTCCAGCAGCGAAACGTCCGACGAACCCAGGCAAGTGGATGGTTTGTCTTCCAGCGGAGTCTGGATTCCCAGCAAATGGGCATATTTAATGATCTCAGATATTCCTACCTGTTGTGCCACCTGTACGGCAATGGTGTTGATGGATTGTGCAAACGCATTTTTCAACGAAACAGGATAACCCAGGCAATACCCGTTTGCATTGCGTGGACTCCATTCTTTATCATTGCCACCTTCTTTGTATTTCCAGGTAACCGGTTTGTCGGTCATCAAATCGCAAGGCGACATGCCGTGCATCATGGCAGCTGTGTACACAAATAGTTTAAACGTAGAACCCGGTTGGCGTTTCGATTGTGCCACCTTGTCGTATTGCCAGAATTTGAAATCGATATCGCCCACCCAAGCCTTTACATTACCGGTCTCGGGTTCCATAGCCACAAAACTACTGTGCATAAAGCGGTTCATATAGCGGATGGAGTCCATTACGCCTATATTCAATTCTTTTTCGCCCTCTTCGTAGTCGAATACTTTTACTCTGTGTGGTTTGTTCAGAAAGTAAGTAATCGAATCGGGGTGGTTTTTATATTTCGCCGATAACGAAGCGTAAACTTTTGTTTTACGGGCAATGTCTTCCACGAAGTTTACAATCTCTTTGTGGTTTTCATCTTGCCATGGGTTCTGCCCGCGCCAGTGATTATCGAACTTGTTTTGAATATTTCGCATTTGTTTGTGCAACGCTTCTTCGGCATATTTTTGCATGCGCGAGTCGATGGTAACATATATCTTCAATCCGTCGGAGTAGATATCATAGCCGTTTTCTTCCTCCCATTTTTGGAGATATTTTTCCAGGTAAGCGCGGAAGTGAAGCGCGTCGCCGTCGTACGATTGTTCCACACTAAAGCTCAAATGAACCGGGATAAGTTTCAGCGAATCGCATACATGCTGGCTAATTACTTTTTGTTTTACCAGGTTTTCCAATACCACATTCCGGCGTTCCATAGAGCGTTTAGGGTGTGCAATAGGGCTGTAAGAAGTGGTTGCTTTCAGCAATCCTACCAACGTGGCCGATTGTTCGTAGTTTAATTTAGCCGGGGTAGTATTGAAGAATGTTTTGGCAGCCGTATGAATACCGTAAGCATTACTACCAAAATCCACGGTGTTGAGATATTTGGTAAGAATTTCTTTTTTGCTGAAAAACATTTCAATTTTCACCGCAGTAGTCCACTCCTTGGTTTTGCTGATAATCAGTTTTACGCCGGGAATATATCCAAACAACCCGGTGGAATACTGGTTACGGGTTTTGTACATATTCTTTACCAATTGCTGGGTAATGGTACTTGCACCACGGCTCCGGCCTTTGGTCATGTCTTTCAATGCTGCAAAAACTCCCTGGATATCAATGCCGAAATGTTGGTAAAAACGTTCGTCCTCGGTCGAAATCAGGGTTTTGATGAGCTTAGGCGAGATTTCATCATATACAACAGGGGTTCTGTTTTCGCGGAAATACTTACCCAGCACTTTACCATCCGAGGTGTAAATGATGGAAGCTACATTTTGATTGGGGTTGCTGATGCTGCGCATGCTGGGTGATTTACCAAACAGCCACAAAAAATTGATATCAACAATAAAAAGGTAGAGCAGGAATAATACAATGGAAGTGATAAAAATATTGGCAATCTTACGATACCAAACCAATCCACGGTAGCGAACCAAACGGGCTTTGCGCCAGACGATAAACTTACCGAACCAGGTTTTTATAAACTCCCAGATAATAGGGAGATAAATCTTCAGATATTCACTAATAGCTTTAAGCCGGCTCATTACTTTTTCCCACATATTTATAGTTCAAATTTTGGCGCAAAGTTACAGTAAAAGATGGAATTTTGTATCAATTTTCTTGTTTTACAACAAGAATCTTTTTGCATTTTCGGGTGTCGGCATCAGGCACGATGAACGGGCCCCAAATATGCGATACCGGTTCCGGGCTATAAACCGGTAGATGCCGTTCCGTACAGCTTTGGGAATCAGTCGAAACAAGGTTGTAATTTTCCATATTCCGCCTAAATCGCTGAGAATTTCCAATACCGCCGATGATTCCTGGTAAAACTGTTTGTCCTTTAAATAAACGATCGTTTCCGGGTCGATGTGGCTTAACCCCGCCGAATCCAGCAATTTCTTTCCTGCGTCCGATTGGATAGATGCAAATCTGAACATCCGGTTTTTATCTCTGCGGATAAGGAACCGTACCCACCCGCAACACAAATTGCAGATTCCATCAAAAAGAATAACAGGGGATTGATGCATGGTTATTTGTATTATGCGTTGTAACGGAAGAATCAAGAGCAAAGAGTAAAGAACCAAGACCAAGACCAAGAGCAAGACCAAGAGCAAAGAGCAAAGAACCAAGATTCAAGAAAAAAAAGCCCGATTTACCATCTGTAAATCAGGCTTTCTCAGATGTCTTGAATCTTTGCTCTTTGTTCTAAAGTCTTCTTACAATCCAAATTCAGCTTTAATATCAGCTGCTTTATCAGTTTTTTCCCAAGTAAATAGTTCTACCGTGCATGAAATCCCGTTACCGTTTCCATCTTGAAAATCTTTGGTCACAGTTTTCGGCTCACGTCCCATATGACCGTACGAAGCAGATTCCCTGTAAATAGGGTTACGTAGTTTCAACCGGTCTTCAATGGCTTTTGGGCGCATATCAAACAGTTTTTCTATCTTCGTAGCAATCTCACCATCGGTGAGTTTTACCTGTGCTGTTCCGTAAGTGTTTACATACAGATTCATTGGTGTAGCTACACCAATAGCATATGCCACTTGTACCAAAACTTCGTTAGCCAGACCTGCTGCCACAATGTTTTTAGCAATATGACGGGCTGCATAAGCTGCCGAACGGTCTACTTTGGACGGATCTTTACCCGAGAATGCTCCACCACCATGAGCGCCTTTTCCACCATAGGTGTCTACAATGATTTTACGTCCTGTCAAACCGGTATCGCCGTGAGGTCCGCCAATTACGAATTTTCCGGTTGGATTTACGTGCAAAACATACTCATCGTCTTTAATAAGTTGCGCAAACTGCTTGTCCAATGCTTTTACACGTGGAATCAAAATTGTTTTCACATCTTCTTTGATGATTGCCAACATTTCGTCGTCGTTTTTCGCCGTAGGTTTTGCGTTATGCGCAGGGTGTACCATGTCGTCATGTTGCGTAGAAACCACGATTGTATGAACTTTTACCGGTTGGTTATCATCGTCGTATTCAATAGTTACTTGCGATTTTGCATCGGGGCGGAGGTAAGTCATTACTTTTCCTTCATTACGAATAGCTGCCAGTTCTTTTACCAACGCATGCGATAAATCGAGTGCAACAGGCATCAGGTTTTTTGTTTCGTTACAAGCGTAACCAAACATCATTCCCTGGTCGCCGGCGCCTTGTTCCATTGGCTCTGCACGTTCAACGCCCTGGTTGATGTCTGCCGATTGTTCGTGAATGGACGAGAATACGCCACACGAATCGCCACTAAACATATACTCGCCTTTTGTATAGCCAATGTCCATAATAACCGCGCGGGCTACCGATTGTACATCTACATAAGCTGACGTTTTTACTTCGCCTGCCAATACCACTTGTCCGGTGGTTACCAGGGTTTCGCAAGCTACTTTTGAGCTGGCGTCTTGTGCCAAAAAGTTATCCAATAAGGCATCTGAGATTTGATCGGCTACTTTGTCAGGATGACCTTCTGACACCGATTCGGATGAAAATAAATATCCCATTTTAATTTACAATTTACACTTTGCAACTTACTTCTGATTGAACAGATAAGAGCGTTGCAAAGTAAATGATTTAATAATTTAAAGTTATTGTTGAATGCAATGCAAACAAAAAAACGGGAAGAATATTTTTGGAGGACTTTGTATGGGCAGAAAAGAGGTTGCGATTTAGCATTTTTTTCTGTGGTTGCAAGCAGTCCAAATCTCTCCACATTTTATGTTGCAAAAGTACGGAATCTATTTTGAATCACAAAACATCACAAAAGCAAATTTAATTTACTTTTGTGATGTTTCTGGAAATACTGTTTAATTTATTGTTGATTTTAAAAATAATTTCATGTCATTCCACGAATCTATATCTGCTTTCCGATTATACTCGATAGCCATATTAAATTTTTTACCTAACCCTGTTGCTGCCGGGTTTGAAAATGCATGAACAGCATTCGGATAAACAATGAATCTATAATCGGCTCCAATCGAATCAAGTTGATGCTTGAAAGTGATGATATCATTTTCAGATACAAACTTATCGCTGCCACCATGGCAAACAAGGATTCTTGCTTTTAGCAATTTTTGGTTGGCAGGTACGCCTTTTAGTCCGCCGTGGAAACTTACAACACCTTTCAGATCAAGCCCTAATTTAGCCGAATTTAGCACCACAGAACCACCAAAGCAGTATCCAATGGCAAAAATATTCGTTGCGTCTGTTTGTTTGTATTCCTTAATTTTGTTGAGTGCTGCCTCTAGCCTGTATTTCGAAAGTTGCGGATTGGCATAAAAAGGAGCGGTTATAGCTTGAGCTTCGGTAGGATTTGCTGCGATTTTACCGTCACCAAACATGTCAACGGCAAAGGCTATATATCCAAGTTTTGCCAGTTGCCTGGCTCTTATTTTGGGATAATCAGTCAGTCCCCACCATTCATGCACAATCAATATGGCCGGGCGCTTTCCTTTCAGATTTTCGTCATAGGCAATAAATCCTTTGAAATTTTTGTTGTCAATAGAATATGTGACGGTTTCTTCTTTTATTTTTGAATTTGGAGCTTTCTCTTTAAAGCCAAAGCTAATCATAGCGATCATAAGTATGATTAAATAGGTGATGAAGTTTCTGATTTCCATTGTTCTTGTATTTTTGATGAATACTAAGTCGAATTGTATTTCTAACAAGGCGAGCCAATACAATGTTTATAGCAGAACCTGTTTTTTTGTTGTTAGTATGATTGAATTGAGATTCAAGAGTTTGATTTTATTCAAGACAGTTTGTTGGCCAATGATTTTAATTTTAGGAGCTTGATTCGGTATTTTAAGTAAGTCGTATTTATTATTGATATATTTCTTAA
>DATFAW010000252.1:0-4810 GCA_035254165.1 Paludibacter sp. | reverse complement strand
AACGGCATTTAAAGAAAATGAAGTTGCCGTTTTGCGTTCGTATCAACAATATTTACCTATAATACTGAGTGGCGAAGAAAGAACAGTAAATGAAATTATTACGAGTACATTGGTAAAAACATCTTCATCTGAGCAAGGAAGATTTTCCGCTATCCCGTTGAGCAATTTCTTAACTATTACTTATTCAGAAGATTTGAAATCAATTATCGCCGGAAAACAAGGTGAATATGTTCCATTGCAATTTTATGACACGAAACATCCTGATAAAATAATTGAAAAAATAAAATCGGATGCTTCGGTTAGTAATAATTGGAATATTGACTTTTCAGGTTCATTTTTTTCTAATAAGAAGATGATTAATGAATTAATAGTTATTCTATTGATTTCTATTTTGTTGATGTATTTTATCCTGGCGGCACAATTTGAAAATTTCATTTTACCGTTAATTGTACTGCTTGAGATTCCAATTGATGTTACCGCCTCATTGGGTTTACTCATTGTTTTAGGGCATTCGCTTAATTTAATGTCTGCAATCGGGATAGTAGTTAGTGCCGGAATTATTATCAATGATAGTATATTGAAAGTGGATATGATGAATCAACTCCGAAAAACCGGAATCCCTTTAATGGATGCTATACATGAGTCTGGAAGACGAAGATTGAAAGCTATATTAATGACCACATTTACATCAATCGTTTGTATGTCTCCCCTATTATTTGGTAATGATATTGGATCTCAATTAGAAACGCCATTGGCTCTTGGTATCATTGGAGGAATGGTAATGGGAACACCAGTAAGTTTATTTGTAGTTCCATTAGTCTATTGGCTGATATATAGAAAAAAAGAGATCAAAGTCAAAGCATAATTCATAATTCTCAATTTAAAGAAATGAAGAAAATAATTCTAATTCTCAATATTATTGCAATATCAATATTTAGTATTTCGGCGCAGCAAAAAGTCTTTACACTTGAGCAAACTATTGCCATTGCAAGTGACAGTTCATTGCAAGCCTTTGTAGCTAAAAATTTATATTTGTCAAGCTACTGGCAATATAAATCTTATCAAGCAGCCAGACTGCCATCGCTTTCGCTTAATACTACACCAATTTCGTATAGCAATAATTTCGTAAAGCGGTATGATTCAGAACAGAATATTGATGTTTTTCGTCAGCAAAAATCTTTATATTCCTCTGGCAATTTAGCATTAAGTCAAAATGTAGATCTTACCGGCGGTACTTTTTCGGTCAATTCACAGCTTGGATTTATGAAGAATTATGGAGAGTTAAATTATACTCAGTTTTCAGCTATTCCAATAAGCATAACTTACCAACAGGCTTTATTTGGTTATAATAACTTTAAATGGGAGAAAAAGATTGAACCCCTCAAATATGAAAATGCGAAACGAAAATTCTTGTATCAGACGGAAGAAATTTCAGAAACCTGTGTTCAATATTTCTTCAATCTGGCTGGTGCACAAGTTGAACATTTACGGGCTATCGAAAACCTTACTTCATCTGATACACTATATCAAATTGGGCAAAAACGTTTTGCGATTGCAGCTATTTCAAAAGCAGAATTATTGACACTTAAATTAGATGCACTAAATGCCCGGAACAGTTTAATAAATGCTCAAACAAGCCTTAATAAAGCAATGTCAGCATTAGTAACATTTCTTAATTTAGAAAAAGGAACCGAGATAAAACTTCTTTTGCCCGAGAAACTAAGCACCTTCCAAATTTCGGCTAATATTGCTTTGCAACACTCCATAGCGAATAACCCTACCTATTTAGAAAACAAAACAGGAATTATGGATGCCGAAAAACTAGTGGAAAAAACCTCAAAAGAATTGCATTTTGATGCCTCTGTTTATGCCAGTGTTGGATATAACAATGTGGCTGAAAAATTGAATCTTGCATATAAAAATACATTAAGGCAAGACATTATTTCGGTTGGTTTAAATATTCCTATTCTTGACTGGGGTGTAAAAAAAGGAAGATTGAATGTTGCAAAGAACAACTTGAATGTAACTAAAATTTCGAACAAACAAGAAGAAATTGCTTTAGAACAAGATGTAGTTAATACTGTCCAGGATTTTAGCATTCAACAAGAGGTAATAAAAAGTGCTGAAGAAGCAACCAATATTGCTGATTTAGCTTACCAAGCTACGAAAGAACGGTTCATAATAGGTGAAAATGACATTAGTGCGCTAACTTTGTCGCTCAACCGCCAAACAGAAGCGAGACGGAATTATATTGAAGCACTCAAAAACTATTGGTTAAGTTATTACAAAATCAGAAAACTCACTCTTTTTGATTTTGAAAAACAGGCATCTTTACTTTTATCGTTTGACCGCTTAATGAAAGTCCGCCGATGAACCGTAAATTACCTATTTCCTCGTTTTCAACAATTTTGGTATTTGTTTGCCTCACCATTGTTGGCATGGCATTAATACCTTACCTGCCCGTAAAATTATCGCCATCTAAAGCTTTGCCATCTATTTCTGTGAGTTTTTCCCTTGCAGGACAATCATCCAAAGTTGTTGAAAATGAAGTTACATCTAAATTGGAAGCAATGCTGAGCCGCCTTGAGGGCATTCAGGATATAAGTTCTACATCAGGAAATGGTTGGGGCAGAATTAATATTAACCTGGATAAGCATGTTGATATAAATGTTGCCAGATTCGAAGTAGCAACTATAATTCGTCAGACAAGGCCTTCTTTACCTCCTCAAACAAGTTACCCCAATATCTCAGTCAGTAAATCAGATGAAAATTCCGACCGTCCATTTATAAGCTATACAATTAATGCTCCTGAAAATCTTACTCAGATTTATGGACTAACCGACAAATTAATCAAGCCAAAACTAGCTAACATTAAAGGTATTGACCGGATAGATATTTCCGGATCAACTCCAATGGAATACCGGTTGGAATATGATGCAAAACAATTAGAGGCATTAGGTGTAACTGCAAGCGACATACAACAAGCAATCAGAAATTATTTGTCGAAAGAATTCCTTGGCAATGGATCTGTTGAACAAGCAACAGGACAAAAGGCTCTGATAAGGGTTCTTCTTACAGCAAATAATGAAAATAATAAATCAGGATTTGACTGCTCTGGAATAATTATCAAAACACAGTCAGGAAGATTAATAAACCTTGGTCGAATTGTAAAGATAAACTATCAGCAGGCAGAATCACAGTATATTTATAGAATTAATGGTTTAAATTCTATTTATCTTTCTATTGTAGCAAAGCAAACGGCTAACCAGCTGTCCTTAAGTGAGACCATAAAGCAGCAAATAAATAAAATTCAATCAGTATTACCAAAAGGATATGAAATCCATGTTAGCTATGATGCAACTGAATATATCAGAGAAGAGCTTTCTAAAATATATTTTCGTTCGGGACTTACCGTATTTATACTGCTACTATTTGTTTTGCTGGTATATCGAAACTTTAAATACCTGTTGCTCATAATTTCATCTTTGATAATAAATCTGTCCATTGCAGTAATTGTCTATTTTCTTTTAAAGCTGGAAATTCATCTCTATTCATTAGCCGGTATTACTATTTCCATGACCTTAATTATTGATAATGTCATTATAATGTCGGATCAAATAATGAGGCGAAAAAACATGTATGTTTTCCTTGCCATTGTGGCCGGAACGCTTACTACAATCGGTTCATTGTCTATGGTATTTTTGATGGACGATAAAATAAAACTTAATTTGCAGGATTTTGCACTTGCCTTAATTACTAATCTGATAATTTCACTATTTGTTGTACTATTTGTAGTTCCGGTATTACTTGATCTGTTTAAAATAAATGATTTAAATAGATTCAGAAAAAAGATTGGTTTATTAAAAAGAATCCGTTGGGATAGAATTGCAGTATGGATAAATAGGCTTTATGCAAAATACTGTCAATTTGCATGTCGTTGGAAATATATTCTGATAACGTTGTTGATCCTGGGTTTTGGGCTTCCTGTTTTCATGCTTCCCGACAAGCTTGAAGGTAATGAGAAATGGAAAGAAACCTACAATAAAACATTAGGATCTGAATTCTATAAAGAAACCATTAAACCAATTGCCGATAACGTATTAGGTGGCGCTTTACGTTTATTTGTCCAAAAGGTGTATGAAGGTTCTTATTTCACAGACAGACAAGAAACAAGCCTTTATGTTACGGCAACTTTACCTAATGGCTCGACTGTTGCGCAAATGAACTTTCTTATTCAACAAATGGAAGCTTATTTGAGCCAGTTTAAACAAATTAAACAATTCCAAACTACAATAGAAAATGCACGAAGAGCTAATATAACCATCCTATTTAATAAAGACGATCAATATTCAGGGTTTCCAAATTCACTCAAATCAAATCTAATTACAAAGGCGTTAGAAATGGGTGGCGGAAGTTGGGGTGTTTATGGGTTGGGCGATGGTTTCAGCAATGATGTAAGTGAAAATGCAGGTTCATATCAGGCCGAATTATACGGTTATAATTACGATGAATTAAACGCATGGGCAAAAAGGTTTAAGAAAAAGCTACTCGAATACAGAAGAATTAAAGAGGTATCAATTAACTCCGAATTCAGTTGGTATAAAGACGATTATCAAGAATTTGAATTCAATCTTAATAAAAAGACGTTGGCAGAAACCGGAATTTCTCCTATTCAATTATTTGGTTCGTTAAATAACTCAATGGGTAAGTCTGTTTATGCCGGAGAGGTGTCATCAAATAGCGGACAAGAGCAAATATATTTGGATGCAAAACAAGCAGAAGCCTATGATATTTGGAATTTAATTCATGC
>DATFAW010000251.1:0-3671 GCA_035254165.1 Paludibacter sp. | reverse complement strand
ATTACAGCAACCTTCGGGCTTAAAGCACAAAATATTCCTGATTGGGAAAACCCCGAAGTGAACGGCATAAACAAAGAAAAACCCCACGCATTCAGTTTTCTGGCTGAAGAAAAGGCGAACAATCCAATGATCCGCTCGCTTAACGGTATTTGGAAATTCAAGTGGTCGCCCAATCCGCAATCGCGACCGGTGGATTTTTATACCGAAGGTTTTTCAACCGAGAAGTGGGATAACATTCTCGTGCCCGGAATGTGGGAACTTCAAGGGTTTGGAACGCCGATTTACACCAATTTCAACTATCCATTCAAGAATGATTGGCCAAAAGTAACAAGCGAACCGGACAAACAATTTACAAGCTTTCTCCAGCGGAATCCGGTGGGCAGCTACATCACCACCTTCACAGTACCCGAAAACTGGAATCAGAAACAGGTGTTTCTTAACTTTGGCGGTGTGCTTTCGGCCATGTATGTGTGGGTGAACGGGCAGAAAGTAGGCTACAGCGAAAACTCGATGTCGCCTGCCGAATTTGATATAACAAAATACATCCGTAAAGGCGAAAATAAGCTTGCGGTTGAAGTGTATAAATGGTGCGATGGCAGCTACCTCGAAGATCAGGACATCTGGCGGTTGAACGGTATTTTCAGGGATGTTGATCTGATTGCCCGCTCAAAAACCTTTATCAGCGACTTTTTTGTAAAAGCTGTGCCCGACAATTCGTTTGGCAACGCAAACATTTCCATAGACCTCGATATCGACAATCGCTCAGCCCAGAATGTTTCGGGCTTGCACGTAGATGCCGAAGTTGTCGGATTTTCGGCACAAGGCGATAGGGTAGATCTCTCGTTTTCTGGAAAAGTACCCTCCATACAGAAGTCGGGGCTGGCCGCACTCGAACTGAAATCGTTAATAAACCAACCAAGGCTATGGTCTGCCGAAACGCCCGATTTGTACCGTCTTATTGTGAAGCTCAAAAACAAGAAGAACGAAATTGTCGATAAAGCCGAATGCTATTTCGGCGTTCGCAAAATTGAGGTTAAGGGCGATGTATTCTATGTTAATGGTAGAGCCATGAAGCTCAAAGGAGTGAACCGCCACGAGCAACACCCCCGCACGGGAAGGCACGTGAGCCGGGCAACCATGATACGTGATATAGAACTGATGAAGCAAGCAAATATCAATATGATACGCACCTGCCATTATCCCGACGATGCGTTGTTTTACGAGCTTTGCGACAAATACGGTTTTTACGTGATGGACGAAGCCAATCAGGAATCGCACGGTTACGGTATTGGCAATAAAGAGATTGGCGACAATCCGGTGTGGACGAAATCGCATGTGGAACGCGCCGTTTCGTTGGTAGAACGGGATAAAAACCATGCCTGTGTAACTTTCTGGTCGTTGGGCAATGAAGGCGGACGTGGTCAATGCCTCGCAGCAATGGCCGATACGATTAAAAAAATGGACAGCAGCCGTCCGGTATATTCCGACACTTATCGCGAACTGTCACCACTTTATGACGAAGGGTATCTGCACCCCGCCGACTTGAAGATACTGGGTGAAAAGATAAAAGACAAACCTGTGTTTATGCGTGAATACTTGCATGTGATGGGTAATTCGGGTGGAAACCTTCAGGAATACTGGGATGTCATTTATGCCGATTCGAGCCTGACCGGTGCAGCCATCTGGGAATGGGTTGACCAGGGTTTGGCGAAGAAAAAGGACGGCTCGCCTCTAAAGCTCACCGGCCACCCCGATGATTACCAACTGAATGACGATGAATTTTGGGCTTACGGTGGTGATTTCGGCGATCAGCCAAACAACGGGAATTTCTGCATTAAAGGGTTGGTTACATCCGATCGAAAGCCATATCCCCACTACTATGAAGTTCAGAAAGTATATCAACCGATTGTATTTCAGTTATTAAGTGGTAAAAAAATAAGCATACAGGTTACGAATCATTTTGATTTCCTACCATTACAGAATTTTGACTTTGAATACGAGTATACCTCGAACGGCAAGTCAATTAAAAGAGGCAAGTTTCTCTGTGATAACATCTTACCGGGGACTTCTTCAAGCATTGCGCTTCCTTCACCGCAAGGTGCCGATACCATTTACTCGGAAATTTGCCTGAATATTTATGCTAAACTCAAGTCTGCAACCCTTTGGGCGGAAGAGGGTTTCTGCTTTGCCCGTGAGCAGTTTGTGATTAAACCATATGCATGGACAAAGGTTTTGCCCGCCGAGAAACAGGCAATTGTAACGGAGTCATCTTCACGAATTGAACTGAAAGCGGAAACAATGACTTTTACACTCGACAAGAAAACCGGTTCTCTGGTAAGTTGGAAAGCAAATCGGCAAGAATTGCTGAAAGGCAGTCTTGAACCCTATTTCTGGAAAACACCAAACGATAACCAAAAGCAAAGCGGTTATTCAGTGGAATTGGGAAAATGGAGGAAAGCCGCAGAAAGCAGGGTGGTTAAGAATGTTGGCATTGTTAAGCAAAACGGTTTGGTATCCGTGAGATTCGACATGAGCTTGCCGACCATTGGTGCCGACTATGTGCTGAATTACCAATTAAATGGAGATGGGAAATTGCAAGTCGAGGCTACATATACACCGCTGGGCGATACCATCCCATTGATGCCTAAATTTGGGATGAGGCTTCGTGCCCCGGAAAACTATAGTACCATCGACTGGTATGGCAGAGGACCGTTTGAAAATTATCCCGACCGGAAAACGGCTTCATTGATTGGCCTGTACCATTTGGCGTTAGCCAATTTCACCGTTCCGTATCCTGCGCCGCAAGACAATGCAAATCGATGCGACGTCCGCTGGTTTTCTTTAGGTGCATCAAATAGTGAAAGCATTAAAATAACAGGCTTGCAGCCGCTCAATTTCCGCGCATGGCCATACACCGAAGACGATTTGGAAGGCGCAGGGCACGATTACCAGCTTCCAAAGCGCGATTTTATCAACCTGAATATCGATTTGAATATTCACGGCGTGGGTGGTGACGATACCTGGGGGGCTAAAACGATGGAAAAATACACCAATGCCGGAAATAAACCGTATCGCTATGGGTTTATTTTGGAATATATTGAAAAACAATAGTTTATCGAAAACGAATCATATTAGATAATACAAATTAGAAATATAAACGTAACAAGATGTACAGCTTAAATTCTTACAAAGAAAATTATTTTACAAAGAAAATAGTATGGGTATTCATACTCATTTTTAGCTCTTTTTCCGGCTATGCGCAAAGCGGAGCGGAAAGAAAACAGTTATTCGACTATGACTGGAAATTTTTTCTGGGCGATGCTTCGGAGGCCAAAACAAGCGATTTCAATGACACATCGTGGCGAAGCCTTGACTTGCCACACGATTGGAGTATCGAAGGGAAAATTCATCCTAAAAACCCGACAAAAGGTGCTGGAGGATATTTCCCTACCGGTATAGGTTGGTATCGGAAAACCTTCCAAGCTCCCGATGAATGGAAAGCAAAAAAAATTGCCGTGTACTTTGAGGGTGTTTACATGAATTCCGAAGTCTATATCAACGGAAAATCGCTGGGCGTTCATCCATACGGCTACACATCATTCAGTTACGACCTTACGCCTTACTTGAATTTCGGAAAAGAAAACGTAATCGCTGTGCGGGTCGACAATTCT
>DATFAW010000250.1:0-7445 GCA_035254165.1 Paludibacter sp. | reverse complement strand
ACATTACGATGAGTTCTTTAAAGAGCAGTATGAAAGTATTCATAAAAAATTAGATTTAATCTCTGGAAATCTAATTTTCAATAAGCATTTTCCAGACAATCAATTCTTGGATAATCCCAAATTCATGGAACTTATGGGAATTAGTGCAAAGACCGCACAAACGTGGAGAGACAAAGGAATAATTAGTTATTCGCAAGTAGGAAACAAAATATACTACCGGGTTTGCGATATAAAAAATCTTCTTGATGATAATTATCGAAAGTCGGTCACAAGTCTTAAACCAGCCAAATAACTAATAACCCCTGTAAAGTATTAGACAATGGAAAATGTATCTGTATTCAAGAGCTTTGCTCATTTGATTGAGAACAAAGCACTAAATGATATTATTTATGACATACAAGCCGGCAAATATCAAAGCGAAGTTGAAGTAATTCGCACACTTTTTGCCGAAAACAAACCCAAAGAAGCTGACAAACTAAAGAAGCAACTTCCGGCTTTTACTCCTTCAGGAATTTTCAATAACGGTCGTAAAATTGACCTGTTATCTTCTTACAGCGGATTCCTTGTGCTAGATTTAGACAAGCTAAACCCAACACGGTTGGAAGAAGCAAAACTAAAATCAACTGAAATAGTTTTCACTTTTGCTGCCTTCGTCAGCCCAAGTGGCAACGGACTGAAAATTATTATTCCAGTCAACAACATAGCCGAGAATCACAAATTGGCTTTTCAACAAGTAGCTACACATTATGCAAATGAGTTGCAACTTGAAATTGATCCGTCAGGCAAAGACGTTTCACGCCTTTGTTTCATGTCATTCGACCCGGATTGTTATTTCAATCCCAATGCTAAAACCTTTGAGATTAGTTTCACTAAAGAAGAAACTTCACCTGTCAAGCAAACTAAAGCAGTTTGCATGTCCAACGGTAATTCAAAGAGCATTAAACTATCATGTAATACACAGTCATGGAACGACAAGTTTGATGAGTGCGTTGGCTTTACCGAAAAGAAAGTAACTTATTTTGAAGGTTCACGAAATAACTTCGTTCATCTACTCGCTTGCAACTGCAATCGCATTGGAATGCCCGAAAGTATGGCTCAAAATTACATTTTGAATCAATACAATTTGGATCATTCAGAAGCTACCTCAACAATTGCCAGTGCATACAAAAACAATATCCACGAACATGCAAAGTTTGCAAACCTTGCAAATAGTAATGAAGTGAAAATTCCGCAGGGCTCAAATACTGAAGTCCAGCCAACTCAATCAAAAGATGAACTTTTGATGAACATGCCTTTCCTTCCTGATGAAATTTTTGAAAGACTTCCAGAAATCTTGAAAATCGGCTGTTCCGTTTTTCAAGACCGAAGAGAGCGGGATGTTTTTCTTACAGGTGCATTGGGGATTCTTAGCGGCTGTATGCCTAATGTTGTTGGTGTTTACCGGGGCAAAGAACATTATGCGAATCTTTATGTCTTTATCATTGCACCCGCAGCAAGTGGCAAAGGCTCTCTTACTTTTTCAAAAGAACTAGGACAGAAGTATCACGATAAATTACTAGCAGCCAGTTCAGACAAACGTAAAATATACGATGTCGCATTGCAGGACTATAAAAAGAAAATGAGTGACAAACGTTGCAAATCGGATGACCTGATTATGCCCGAAGAGCCACCTTTCAAAGTTCTTTACATTCCGGCAAATAACAGCAGTGCCAGAGTTATTCAGCATTTGAAAGAGGGAGACGAACAAGGCATATTTTGCGAAACCGAAGCCGACTCAATGGGAAATGTCTTAAAACAAGATTGGGGCAGTTATTCCGATTTGCTCCGCAAAGCATTTCACCACGAACCAATTTCATACAGCAGGAAGACCGGAAAGGAATTTGTAGAAATAAAGAAACCACGATTAGCCGTAGCACTGGCCGGAACTCCCGGACAAGTGGAGAATCTTATCAAGTCAGCCGAAGACGGCTTATTCAGTCGTTTCATTTTCTACTCCTTTAAATCAGAAATTGAATGGGTAGATGCAAGCGACACAATAAATGGATTTAACCTGACAGAGCATTTTGAGAACCTTTCAGCCCAAGTCCTCAACTTCGTTGAATTCCTTGAAGTGTGCCCAAAAATACATTTCAAACTCACACTTGAACAATGGCAAAAACTCAATGAGTTTGGCAAAGGCAGTATATTTTCGCTTACAACTTTGATAAGTGAAGACCTTGCCAGCACTTCCAAACGATTGGGATTAATTCTGTTTCGTCTTTGCATGGTAATTACCACGCTCAAATACTACGATAGAGGTGAAGTTTCAAATGAATTCACTTGCAGCGACGAAGATTTTGAAATTGCATTGTTGCTTGTAAATACATTTCAACAACACGCAGTTTTTATGTTCAATGAGCTGCCAAAATCAACCAGCGGAGCAGACAAGGCATTGAAAAGTTTCTATGATTTGCTTCCTGAAAACTTCCAACGCAAACAAGCTATTGAAATAGCTATGAATCAATTGAAAATAAAAGAGCGAACAGCCGATGGCTATCTCTCAAAATTATTGTCAAGCAAATTGTTAGACAATCCACGCTCCGGTCAGTATGAAAAAGTCAAAAGGAAAAATTGTTAGTAAACTGAGCAGTCAATGTTCCATTATTTTTCACTAATTTTGTTCCTAATTTTTCAATAAATCGTTGGACGCTTCAATACAAAATCTCATAAATTATAAATCAATTATTACATTATAATCATTTCAATGAATATCAATATACTAAAATACGAATCTGACATTTGGAAAACAGCTGATCTTTTAATAGGTGCAGGGATTAAACAAAGTGATTTCCCTAAATACATGATGCCTTTCTTTGCATTATTAATGGTTGAAAGCCGTCTAATCCGAGAATCTAAACGATTGGAACAGGATATGACAAAAGACAATATTGATGATTTTATTGAGATATTCAAACTTGAAGGACTAGGTTACAATGACTATGTAATTCGCCAAAACAAAACTCTCAAAGACATTTGCAAAAACGACAAAACATTCAATACTGACTTCAATGCTTACCTTAAGGCTTTTGACAACGAAACTAAATACCTTTTGGGAGTTGACAAAGGTACCGAAGAAGAAAAGTTTCTTGATGTTTCCGGCATTAGTGGCATTCTCAATAAAAAAAGAATACTTTTCGATTCTGTAAAAGCGTGGAGTGAAATTGACCTCACACCGTTCAATAACTCTGAAATTACAACCCTCGAAGAACATATAAAACGCAAATGGGCGGATATTTCCGCCGAAACTGCCGGAGAGCAATATACCCCTGATGATATTATTTCGCTCATTTCTGAAATTATAGCTTCCAAAATTACTGATAACGGACGTTTCCTTACTATATACGACCCCACCTGTGGAGGAGGTAACTTGTTGTTCGGCGTCGAAGACAAGATTAAAGAACGTTTTCAACGTCCCACAAAAACTTTTGGCGAAGATTGGAGCGATAGTCTTTATGCTTTGGCTAAAATTGAAAGCCGCTTTCGTACTGATTCCGAAATCAAATACGGAAATACGCTCACAAACATTTCATTTATTGAAAAACGTTTCGATATTGTAGTTGCCAATCCTCCTTATGGTGTTGACTGGAAAGGGTATCAAAAAGATATTCAAAATGATACTACTGAGCGTTTTGTCGCACTTCCTTCTATTTCTGATGGTCAGTTCCTTTTTACGCAACACATTCTTTACCAATTAGCCGAAGATGGGTTGGCAGTAGTGGTTCACAATGGTTCAACCTTGTTTAGTGGCGATGCCGGTAGTGGCGAAAGTGCTATTCGTAAATATTTTTTGGATCAGGACTGGGTCGAAGCCATTATTCAAATGCCTACCGATGAATTTTTCAATACAGGTATTTATACCTATCTGTGGATATTCAACAAAAATAAGCCTTCGGAACGAAAAGATAAAGTAATGCTTATCAATGCCAGCGAATTATATGTTCCATTGAAGAAAAGCAAGGGTAAAAAACGCAAGGAAATGAGCCCGGCAAACCGTGAAGTTATAGTAAAAGCTTTTACAGATTTTGCCCACAATGACTTTTGTAGAGTATTCGACAAATGGCATTTTTATTCAAACAAGCAAAGCATTATGCTAACCAATGTGGATGACAATGGCAAAGCCATTGAAATGCCTATTAAAATCAATAAGGACGGGGACGAGAAAGCAGATAAATCTATTAAATTGAATGCTACCAAAATCATTCAAGTTGACGAAGACTATACGATTAAGTTTGATGATTTCGAAATAACGGATTTTAATAAAACCAACTACCAAAGTGTGGAGCAATACTTTGAAACATTCATTAAACCCCAAATAGCCGAACTAGATTACAAGGACAAAGATTTAAAAGTATATACCAACAAAAATTGTTATTGGTACGATGCTGATTGTGATACAATTATTGAAGAGCATAACGGCAAACAAAAACATTTGGGATGTGGTAAAATTGTGATTAAAGCTACTCTCAAGAGAAACACCAAAACCAAAGAGGTCAGCATAATTATTACTGTAGAACTTATTCAGGACATTCAAAAAGATTACGAGATTATTTCTTTCAGTCCCAATGAAGAAGATAACCAACTGAATATTGCCAATTTTATGGCAAAATATATAACTAAACCTTTTGTCTATTTAGACAAAGTCATTGGCGTGGAAATCAACTTCAATAAAGTATTCTATAAACCCGAACAATTACAAGAAGTTAGCACTATTTCGGCAAATTTAGAAGAGCTGGAAAGGGAGTTGAAAGACCTAGAAAGGGAATTGGCAATATGATTAAGTATGAAAATTACAAGCCTTCCGGCATAGAGTGGCTTGGAGAAATTCCTGAGCATTGGGAAGTGAAAAGAATAAAAGATTTAGGAAGCTTACAAAATGGCATTAGTAATGGCAAGGATTATTTTGGATTTGGATCTCCATTTGTGAGTTATGGTAATATTTATAATAATACAGTTGAATTAAATCTCATTTCCACTTTAGCTAATTCAACTAAGGCAGATCAAAAGTTATATTCTGTTCTTGAAGGTGATATTTTTTTTACTAGAACGTCAGAGACAATCAACGAGATTGGTATTTCGGCAACATGTAAGAAAACAATTCCAAAAGCCACCTTCTCAGGGTTTGTTATTCGATTTAGGCCATATAGAAATAGAATAACTAAAGAGTTTTCTGACTATTTTTTCAAAGCGCATATCAATAGACTCTTTTTAAGTAAAGAGATAAGTCTTGTTACAAGAGCATCATTAGGTCAAGGTATATTAAACAACCTTCCAGTGTTAATTCTACCTGTGTCCGAACAAATCGCCATTGCTCAATACCTTGACTCCAAAACTCAAACAATAGACAAAAAAATAGATATTCTTACTAGAAAAACATCCTTATATAAAAACTTACGAAAAAGTATTATTAATGATGCTGTTTGCCGTGGTTTGGAGAAAAACACGAAACTAAAAGATTGTGGAATTGATTTGATAGGTCTGATTCCCGAACATTGGGAAGTAAAGAGAATAAAAGATAATTACACTCTTTTCACTGGCAATAGTATATCTGACAAATCATTATTTGAGAACAAAGCAAATAGTATTGATTATGTTTCCACTAAAGATATAGATGTGAACACATGCAATATTAATTATGATAATGGTGTGTATATTCCCAAAAGCGACAAAGGCTTTAAAATAGCAAAGAAAAATTCAATTCTTTTGTGTTTGGAGGGGGCAAATGCAGGTAAAAAAATTGGTTACACAGAGAAAGATATTTGTTTTGTAAATAAATTATGTTCAATCAAGAGTATAAATAAAAACTCATTAGATAAGTATTTATTCTATTACATTCAATCGCCATTATTCGAAAGGCAGTTTTTTGCCACTTTAAATGGTTTAATTGGTGGTGTTTCACTAAGTTCAGTTAAGTACTTTGATGTAGTTGAACCTACAAAAGAAGAACAAACTAAAATTACAGAATATTTAGACGAGAAAACACAAAAGATAGACTGCATACTCGACAATATTCAAAATCAGATAGCAACGCTAAAGGAATTGCGCAAGTCATTGATAAATGATGTAGTAACCGGAAAAATAAAAGTAACAGTATGACCGATTTAGTAAGTAAAACATTTAATATATATTGCGACGAAAGTTGCCATATTGAACACGATCACAAGCCCTATATGTTTTTGGGGTCTGTTAGTTCTGCCTATAATCAGGTGCGTTTTCATACTCAGAAAATCAAAGAATTAAAAGAGAAGCACCACTTTTATGCTGAGATAAAATGGACTTCTGTTTCCAAATCAAAACTTCATTTTTATTTGGAATTGGTTGACTATTTTTTTGCAACTGACCTTCAATTTAGAGCTGTTGGTATCGAAAAATCTAAAATTCAAGCCGAAACGTTCAATAAATCCTACGATGAGTTTTATTACAAAATGTACTATTACCTGCTAAACCACAATATCAATAGCCTCTATAATTATAATGTTTATATCGATATTAAAGACACATTGAGTGCCTATAAGGTAAACAAATTGAAAGATATATTGAATTCTAAATTTGGTGTGTTTCGTAACGTACAGAATATTCATTCTCACGAAAGTTTGTTATTGCAGTTAGCCGATTTCTTAATGGGGGCAATATCCTATTTACACAACGATGACAAGAAGCTCAATGTAGCCAAAATGCAGGTTATTGAGAAAATAAAACACCTCTCACACGACAAGTTGTGTCAAACAAATTATTCCAATAAATTAAATCTGTTTTTTATTGAACTTCGATAATTATGCCCTTCAACCAATTTAAAACATACAACCAGTTATTAGATATTGTTGCTTTGTCGGAGCGAGACAGGAAACATTCTCTTCAACTTATTTTTGATAGGGATATAACTCGAAATACAAATTTCAAATTCAAAGGAAAGCAAATAACACCAACGCCAGCCGATGGAGTTATTAAGATGGACACGTTGTTTGCACACCTTACTACGGTGGTTGTTGATAAAGTTACTCGTGCAAGAGAGTTTGAAATGGAACGTTCAAAAAGATTACATTGGGTAAAATTCCATATCGACGAATCGAAAAAAGATAATATGTTGCATTTTTCTGTAAAAGAACCGGAGGGTATGCGTACTTATATTTATGATATTGTTGAAAAGTATGTAATCGTTTTAGAACCGAAGTCAGCAAATCACTATTATTTATTGACTGCTTATTATGTGCAAGGGAAGGATGCAAAAAGGGATAAGATAATGAAAAAGTACAAACGAAAAGAAGCGGTACTATTATAAAAAACAAAAAACGCAGAGCATCTAAGGCTTGCGTTTCTCGATTTCTTTCCTTCGAATGAAGAATGAACTCGCTGCAAAAGTAATAGTATTTTACTAAGTAACACCACAATTCGACAAAAATCTTTCTAAT
>DATFAW010000249.1:0-2203 GCA_035254165.1 Paludibacter sp. | reverse complement strand
AAACGCTTTTTACCCCCTTTACAAGCCTCAATTTTTTTACAATAGCTTCCAGTTCATTTGTGTCATTTACCATAATGGTCAAGTTCCCCTGAAAGAGTCCGGCATTTGAATCTATTGAAATTGAACGTAATGAAATGTTTTTTTCTTTGGAAATCAACGAAGTTATATTGGTTACAATTCCAATGTCATCGTGTCCTACAATGCGCAATGTGATTGGATACTGCGAACCAACCGATTTACCAGACCAACGTGCCTTTACGATACGATAACCAAAACGGGCAATCATTTGAGGTGCATTCGGACAGTCGGTTTTGTGAATTTTAATGCCGCCGGCTACGGCTACAAAACCAAAAACGTCATCACCATAAATTGGATTACAACATTTAGCCAGTTTGAAGTCCAGACCTTTTAAATCCTGCCCAATAACCAACACATCATCTTTGCCGGGCGCATTTACCGGAACCGGTTCTTTTGAGAAAGAATCGGCTCTACGTGTTTCAGTCTGCTCGGTGATAGTTGGTTTATCCAAATCCAGATAAGCATCTCGAACTACATGCACATCAAGGTTTTCACGCGCAATTTCCTGATAAAAGTCACTTACCGTTTTATAGCCCTTCTTCTTTGCCAAACGAGATATTTTTCCATCCTCAAGATCCATTTTCCAGTTCTTGAAACGGCGAATAAGTGTTTCCCGACCGATTTCAGCATCTTTGAATTCAACTTCTTTCAATGCCTGACGAATCTTATTCTTCGCTCTGGAGGTAGTAACTACATTCAACCATGACGGGTTTGGCTTTTGAGTTGGCGAAGTAAGCACTTCTACCTGGTCACCGTTACTCAGCACATATTTTATCGGCATATTTTTGCCATTCACTTTAGCTCCTACACATTTGCAACCAATGCCTGAGTGAATGGAAAAAGCAAAATCGAGTGCGGTTGCTCCTTTCGGTAATTTATGCAAATCGCCATTAGGTGTGAATACAAAAACCTCTTTATCATACAAATTCAGCTTGAACTCGTCCATGAAATCAACTGCATTCAGTTCCGGATTCTCTAAGATTTCACGAATGCTTTTCAGCCATTCATCCATGCCTGATTCGCTTTTAATGCCTTTGTATTTCCAGTGGGCAGCCAAACCTTTTTCGGCCACTTCGTCCATCCTAACGGTACGAATTTGCACCTCTACCCACTTTCCTTCAGGTCCTAATACTGTTGTATGAAGACTTTCATACCCATTTGTTTTGGGAATGGAAAGCCAGTCGCGAAGACGTTTCGGGTTCGGTTGGTACATATCCGCCACAATGGAATAAGCCTGCCAACAGGCAGCTTTTTCTTTTTCGAGCGGCACATCGAAAATAATACGAATGGCAAATAAATCGTAGATGTTTTCGAAAGGTGTGTTTTGTTTTTTTATTTTTGAATAAATGGAATGAATGGATTTTGTACGACCTTTAATCGTAAATTCAAATCCCAGTTCATTTAATTTCTCTTTCAATGGCGAAATAAAGTCTGATATAAACTTATCTCGCGACCGTTTTGTATCGTGTAGCTTATGAGCAATCTCTCGATAGATTTCCCGATTGGTATGTTTCAACGACAGATCTTCCAATTCAGTCTTAATGGTGTATAAACCCATACGGTGTGCCAATGGGGCATACAGAAAAGATGCTTCACGAGCTATACTTTGGCGTCTGTCTTCAGGAAACGAATCAAGGGTTCGCATAACATGCAAGTGCTCGGCAATTATGATCAAAATAACACGAACATCCTCAGCAAAAGTTAGAAACAACTTTCTGAAATTCTCTGTTTCAAGCGAGGCATTACGAGCATACAACTCTTCTACCCGCATCATCCCCTGTATTATCGAAGAAACCTGGGCATTGAACTTCGATTCAATTTCGGCAATAGTAAGTTGCTTTTTTTCAACCAATTCATGAAATAAAACACTCAGAACGGCAGCTTTTCCTAATCCAATTTCATCCATAACTATTTCGACAATTTGAATTTTGTCAGCAATAGTTTTTCCGGGAACTGTGCCTTCGGGCGGAAACAAGTCAAAATACTTTTTCAAAATTGACCTTATTTCACTTCTTTCTTCGAAAGTAAAGAGATTTGTGTGCGAATGAAGAAACTTATGATATTGTTTGCGAAACGATATGTTATTTTTTGATGTCATAATTCCATTGTCATTTGTCAGTAAACA
>DATFAW010000248.1:0-2521 GCA_035254165.1 Paludibacter sp. | reverse complement strand
AATACTCCGACGGGGCTTACCTGCCCTGAACTGGGATATGATAAGTAAAATTCCGGCTGGCGGATACTACAATGGTGGCGGCGGCGGAATCCTAAACGCCATTGTGGGCTCTTTATACATTGTACTTGGTTCTACTATTTTGGGTTTATTGATAAGCATTCCGGTAGTATTTTATCTCAATGTGTATCTGAAAAAGGATTCTAAACTTGCCTACGTTGCCCGATTGGCATTCGATGTTCTGTTTGGCATTCCATCAATCGTTTATGGGGCTTTTGCATTCACCATAATGATTTATTTGGGCATGCACACTTCGCTTGGTGGTGGAATTTTAGTTATTACGTTGCTTATAATTCCTATTTTCATTCGTTCCATGGACGAAGTTGCACAACACTTGCCAAAGGATCTGCTTGATGCAACGTATGCTTTGGGTGCCACCAAGCTGGAAACAATAAAGGTAGTGCTTCGCCAGATTGCACCGGGTATTGCCACTGCCACATTACTATCTGTAGGCAGGGCCATTGGCGATGCTGCCGGAGTTATGTTTACTGCCGGTTTTACCGATAGCATTCCTACATCACTCAGCCAACCGGCAGCAACTTTGCCCCTTTCGGTATTTTTTCAACTAAGCAGTCCGAATGCCGATGTACAGGACCGGGCTTATTCAGCAGCTTTGATCTTGATATTTATTGTCCTTGTAATAAGTGTTCTCGGACGATTAATTACTAACTACTTTTCAAAACATAAAATATAATGAAATCATTCCTATACCGAAATCCCACGCGAACCAGTTGGGCCGAAGATTATTCCTTTTTAAATAAAAGTTCAAAGGATAAGCCTGACAATGACATTGACACTAAAGAAGGTTTCAGAATTAAAAAATCATATTTGAAAGTAAATGACTTAAATCTTTATATCAACAAGGCTCATATTCTCAAAAATGTAAATTTGGAAATTCCGGATAAGAAGATTACCTGTATTATAGGACCTTCAGGTTGTGGAAAATCAACTTTGCTGAAAACATTCAATCGGCTGATTGATGACACAGAGGGAATCAGGTACGAAGGAAGCATATTGGTTGACGATACTGACATTTTTGATACACAAACCGAAATAACGGAAATCAGAAAAAAAATGGGCTTGTTATCACAGCGTCCTTGTCCGCTTCCAATGTCTATTTACGACAATATTGCTTTTGGTTGCAAAATGCATGGCGAACGCAAAAGGAAAAAACTAAATGATATTGTGGAAGAACAATTGAAAGCAGTTGGACTTTGGGAAGAAGTGAAAAATCGCCTGAATGCTCCTGCTTCAAAACTGTCTATTGGTCAGCAACAACGTTTGTGCCTGGCTCGTGGTTTGGCTGTGGAACCAGAATTTATTCTGGCCGACGAAGCCACTTCTGCTCTCGATCCCATTTCAAGCAAACATATCGAGGAGCTTTTCGTGAAACTGAAACAAGATTATACTATTATTCTGGTAACACATACATTGAGACAAGCTTTGCGCATTGCCGACCATGTTATTTTCATGTATCTTGGCGAGGTAATTGAAGCCGGTGCTGCCGGCGAAATATTCAATAATCCAAAACAAGAACTGACACAGAAATACCTGGAGGGTGCGTTTAGCTAAAAGCCCCTAAATCTCTGTCATCTGACGGAGGACTTAAAGACTGATTCAATAAAAACATAATTTCAAATAATTGCTATCCAAAATTCCTCCGTCAGCTGACGGAGATTTAGGGGGCTGTATTTTTTACACCATGTATAAACTACCAACAACTCTCACTGAAGACATTGCTTATTTCGGAACACTGATTGATGATTTTCATCAAGGTAAGATTGAACCCGTAAAATTCAAAGGAACGCGCGTGCCAATGGGTATTTACGAACAACGTAAAGATGGAACTTATATGGTTCGGGTGCGTTGTACCGGCGGTTTTATTAGTCCTGAGCAATTGAGACAAGTGGCATTGACTGCTCAAAGTCATAATTCAACCCTCCTGCACATCACTACGCGTCAGGAGATCCAGATTCATCATATTAGCATCGATCAGGTAAAAACTATTTTACCCGAATTACAGCAAGTTGAATTATCATCGAAAGGTGGTGGTGGTAATACGGTACGCAATTTTCTGGTAGATGTAAATAGTGGCATCAGTCAAACGGAAGTTTTTGATGTATTGCCATATGCAGTTGATTTGACTACCCGATTGATTGCTGAACCTGATTCGTTCAGCTTGCCACGTAAACTCAAAATTGCGTTTTCAACTAGTGAATCCAAGGCCGATTTCGCAGTAATTAACGATTTAGGATTTATTGCAAAAATACAGGATGGCAAACGAGGGTTTAAGGTATATCTAGGTGGGTCGGTAGCTTCTAATCCAACGCTTGGTTGGGAACTGTTTGATTTTGCTCCCGAGGAAGAATTAATCAACATTGCCATTGCTGCCAAAAGGTTTTTCAATAACCACGGAAACCGTAAAAACAAGCACAAAGCCCGGATTCGCTATATTTTCTACAAA
>DATFAW010000247.1:0-9390 GCA_035254165.1 Paludibacter sp. | reverse complement strand
AATCCGTCGACAAAACCAAATTTAAAACCACTAACACCCCATTTTTTATAGAGAGGCAAGATAGTATCCAGTTTTGTCCTTAAGCCTACATAATTTACATAAAGAATAATCCCAATCCCTTTATCTTTTCCATATTGAATTACTTTAGGCATATCTATTTGGGGAATGACTTGGGTAGGGTCAGAAGTCGAACGAAACTCCGCACCATACCATCCCGCATCAAACAAGATATATTGGAAGTTATGCTTTGTCGCAAAATCGATGCACTCCAGTCCACTTTGAGTGTTTAACTGAGCTCTAATTAATTTTCCAGGTTTTATCCAAACCGGAACTTCTTTAAGCGGATTGGCTGCAAGCTTTAGGTAAAGTTCACTATAATCGTGCAGTCCGATGGCTGTTTTTGAAATACTTATGGTTCTCCAGGGAGTTTGAAATGCATCATCCATTTTTACCTCTTTATCTCTTACAAAAGTAATGGCAAGACTGTTGGGTGCGTTCCCTTTTATTAATTCAGCTTTCGTATAATTTTTATTATCAGCCTCTCCAATGCTAACAAAGAATTTTCCAATATTTAAAGTCGTAGGAAAGTCACTGCTTTTAGAAAGAGTATCAATAGCAACTGGTGTAAAAACAGACTCCTGATTATATTGATAACAGGTAAACGAATTGGTAAAATTAAATGTTGTGTTTTCTTTAGTAATACTATTATTATGAGAACCTGCTCGTTGTAGAATCTCGTAACGGAATGCAACAGAACCGTCATATACTCTTACAACCAAATTATACTGTAACAAAAAACTTGCACAAGAAAATTTCAATTCATTGTAATTGTTTGTGACAGTATCATTTTCGCCCAACGGCCATGCAAATTTTTCATTGCACCTTCTTTGTTCTATCCCTTTTATCTCAGTTATTTTTTCTACTGCTTCACCATTTGCCTGGAGTCCTAATTCAGACCAAGTAACAATTTCCTGACCTGAATAAAACACCCGATATTGCAATTTCCCTTGCTTATTTGTTGCTAATTCGATGGTTGTCTGTTTATTCGGAGCGTCAACACGAATTAGCTTTTTCGTTTGCCCAAAACCATTGATTGTTGTCAATAGCAATAAAACCGTTGAAAAAATATATGTTTTAGAAGTCATGCCTTTATTTGTTTTAATTAGCTAAAATTGCAATTATTTTTCCTGTACCGTAAAAAAGTAATGTTCCAAATGCCAGTTAGTCATGATCATACCCTTCCGGGCGAATTTGTTTGATAACCTGTTTGGTGTAAGGCATCGATAAGCCTTTAATGTGTACATAGTGGTTATAAACCATCTCATAAACTGGGATAAAACACCCCCTACTTTACAACAAAAGTGATTAAAAAATACATGATAATCAGAGCCAAATGATATTTCATAATTAATCTCATTTCTCAATATAAAATGTTCGGCTTACCGGTTCTGCCGTTTGTACTTTCGGTTCGATACTCCGCCCATATTGCCATGCAACAACTGTTACTTTTACAGGAAACTTAGCCCTTGGAGGAATTGTGGTCAAAACCAATTTTCCATTTTTCAGTTCCGCCGGCCCCTCCTGCACGTAATAATAAACCGGCATCCCACTGCTGGCTGTCGCATGCAAATCTACTGATTTAATCCATTGCTTAGCATTCGGTATTGAATCAAAAGTTATTCGTTGTTCTAATCCTTGTTTGTTACGATAAGGTATGTGCAACAGCAGTTGCTGTACAGCACTCTTGTATGTTTTATCACCGTCATTCGCGGCCATTAAACAAATGTCTGCTGTACGTTTCGTATTATTCATCCCCATTCGATAAAAACTTACGATAAATGTGGAATCGTTCACCTTTGTTACCGAACCGCAAATCCGGGTTATCCCCGATTTGGTTTTAGCATGTTTATCTGTTCTTTTTAAACGCAAACTATCGGTAAACGCTACCGACAAATGAAAAGTAACACCATCCGAATCAGGTTTAAATTCGGGAACATATCCGTAAAAATGCTTCGATTGAAATGAAACAAGCTCTTTTCCCACAGAGTATCCAATGTACTGTTTTTGCTTTTTCCGTTGACGAGCATAAATAGCTTCAGTTTTCTGAGCTATTTCTTTGTCGAAATACCAAAAGGCACTATCTCTGTTGCCCACATACAATTTGTTGGGTGCAGCTATTGCTTCCGGCAATCGGTCTTTATGCCAACGGTTAGCTAACCAGCCTTGTTCAGAGTCAACTGGAATCAATTTCACAAGTTGGCCAATAGGACTTGTTTTCGGAAGACGATATTTCACTGCCTTTTCAACAAACAGACCTAAGTATTCAACCAATTGCTCCGAATAATCGAAATGCCCACGACCTGCATCGCACAAAAACGAAATACAGGATTTTGGATTTGCCTTTTTATAATTCAACCCCGGTTCAACGCGCGCATCCCACCATTCATATTCACCTTCAACCATCAACCCCGGAATACCATCGATTTTCAGCTTACTCCAATCGAGGTTCGGACGACCATAACCGGTTAGATTTGTTGAGGGTGCATCACCGTGTATTGACAACACCGCCAACGTCCGCTCATTATTCTGAGCAGCAAAGTTCCAGGGGAAAGTAGCCATAGCCGAATGCCCCATAGGTATAGCCGGGGCGTATTTTAATTCTGTATAGCCCGAAACCATAGCCAGCGAATCCATCATTTGGTCAAAAGCAGCCTGAGCATTATCCTTACCCGGCTCCCAAACCTGACTTAATCCGGGCGTAATCCATATTTCAGCAATACCCAACTGAGCCATTTTCTTGCGAAATCCGGGATGCTCCAGGATTCCTTCTTCCAGCATATTATGATTACCTATGACCACAGCACGCACTTGTTTACAGTTCTCCGGAATCCACAGAAATGCACGGGGGTGATCATTCGTTTCGGACGAAACATAGTTTTGAATCTGAACAGACCACTGCCATTGTGAGGCAAATGTGGGGATTGAAAAAACCAGAAGTAATACCAATATCAACCTTTTAAAGGTTACTGAATTGATCATAGATAAAGATCTTTGACGTTTATATATAAATACGAATAATTGACCAATACACTTAACTATAAAAAAGAACAATACGAGAATATAATTACTCACAGCAATTACAAACCCTTGCTTTTGTGTCAATCAAGTTTGTATTTTAGTCACAATGTTTGGAATAAATAGATTTAAAATTTTAAATTACATCCCCAATGTCTTGCAAGAGATTTAGCCTCTTTACGGGTCAGGTGTATTACGGCTCCATGTTTTGGTGGATCAAAGTTTGTAATCTTCATAACCCCTTCGTTAAAGTGTCCCAGATTTTTAAAATGAACAAAATCTGTTGTTTCAGAAAAGCCAAAATTATGAGGATTTATACCATAGATATCATACATCAACACCCATTTGTCAGTGCCGATACGTTTCCACACATTTGGTGCCTCACACGATTTGGGTTCAGGATCCACCCACTGAGGTTCATAAACATAACCTGAATTAATTGAATCAGAAACGGCATGTTTAATACCCGGACCTCCACCATCGTGAGGAACATAAAACAAATGATATTTGTTGCCTGCCTGAGTAATGTCAGCATCTATATATGAGATATCTTTCGGGTAGTCGAACAAAAGTTTAGGTTCGGTTTCCATTTTAGTAAATTCAGCATTCATATAAGTATAATAAAGCTTATTTTTCCCATTTCCAAAACGCATGGTAAAATAAAGCATCAGTTTCTTTTTCACTGGATCATAAATGGTCTCCGGAGCCCATGCACATCCTATGTTTTCATATCCGTGAAAAGCCTAATCTACGCGCAAAATCGTGCGCGACCAGTTGATCAGATCTTTGGACTTCATCAATACCATGGAACGGTTATTTCCCCATCCAAATTCCTGGCGGTCCCGTTCCCATTCCGTATCTCGGTATCCCGCCTTTTGGGCAAAAAGATGCAAATCGGTCATGGCCAAATAAAACATCCCATCCGGCCCTCGGTAAATATGTGGATCGCGTATTCCTTTTTGTAACGATATGGTATCTCCGGCAATTACCGGTTTTCCACCATTTACATCTGTAAAACTATATCCATCAGCACTTAATGCCATATAAAGGCTATGTGTTTCATCTCTAAAATAGACCATTAAATAGGCCTTCATATCTTTCTCCTGTGGAGTCTTAGATAGATTCTTTCCTTGTAAAGCACCTGCCAGAAGTGTTACTGTCAGTGCAATCATCCATATACGTCTCATGCTTTTTTAGCTTGTTCTGCGTGTATATTTGTCAATTAAAAACTAGTCATATTTTATTTAGCAATAAACTTTACTCCCTCTACGTGTTCTCCAACAAAAATTCTTGCCATATCCGAAGTCTTGAACCATTTAGGTTTTTCCGGCATATCATCTGTAATCAGTTTTCCATTTATAACCAGATTTTCAAAGAGTACATTTTTTATCTTTCGATTATCATCATAACCAGCTATAATAGATTGTTCGGCATTTTTTCCGTTATAAACAACATCCTTAAAGAGCACATTTTCGATACCACGACCAGGAGATGTACAGTATTTTGCATTGTAGAATACACGCATATTCAATAGTTGTCCCTGACGGAAATCCTCCACTCGAATGTTCTCAAAACGAACATTCCTGATCAGATTATTATCACCCGCATTCAGGCTCATGCAACCCTGGTAATCAATCTGGGCTTCTTTGTGATCAAGGATATCAATATTAATGTAATTCAGGTTTTCCAACACCTCAGGGTTTGGCGTATTTCCATGCGTACCGATCAGAATTGGGTGCGCTACATCAGCCCACAACGTTGAGTTTTGCATGGTGATATTCCGGCAACCACCAACAAATCCGCCACGGGTACCGTAAACTGTCGTACAATCATCTGAATTTCTGCAAAACACGCCATCGAACAACACATTGCTACTTGAAAAAACATTCATGCCATCACCCCAACCATAATAGCTAATGCTTTTTACATTGCGAATAGTCACCGAATCAGAGCCTCCTGTGGAGCACTGAGTAGTAAAGATTCCTTCAACATATACATTTCGAGAATTGGCAATACGAACACCTCCTTTAATAGTGTGATCAATCATTCCCCGGCCAAGCACTTTTACATCGCGGACACCATTCACCTCTAAGTGACCCATAAGTATAGCTCCACCTGCCAAATAAACAGTTTTCCCCGAGGGGATCATAAGTTTATCTCCTTTAAGTTGATGAATGCCGGGGCCAAAGTAAATCAAATTTTTATCCTTTTTATTTGGAATATAATTGTCGATCGGATTTGCAAAAAGTTGAAGATTGTGAAAGATGTCACCGTTCACCTCTATCGAGAGATTTTGTGATTTATTTAGTTTGAAAGTTAATGTATTACCATTTACTTCTGGTATAATTCCATAAGATAGTGGACGAACTTTTGATGTTTGGATTGCCCCTTTATTACAAGTCACCGACACCTCTACCTCTCCTGAAAAATCAAAATAGCTCATGGAAGAGTTTTCCACGTTGTGTTTACTTCCTCTGACTTCATCTACTTTTATCAAATACACCGGCAAATCCTGCCAATCTTTCCCTGCCTGCCTTACCTTTACAGTAAAATCATTATTTAGTAACGCTCCTAAGGGGGACGGGTAGGCACATAATCTATCTGCTGATTGGATTAATTGGGTGGAAAATATGAAAAGCAAAAGGAGCAATTTCCTGAAAATTAAAATTTTATTCATTGGATTTTAGTTTATAGTAATAAAAAAGTTGTTTTATTGTGTTATATAAGGTGAATCACTGACACTTTTATCTCGTCTTTAATTCTGGGATGATGTAAAAGCTATAGGTATAATTCTTTAATGGCAACAGGTACTGATTCAGAGGGCGCGTACTCCATGAGTCAACACCTCCTACTCCCATTTGTTTATAATCGATATGCAGTTGAGTTTGAAGGATTTTTGGAACATCAACACCATGCTGATTTGAAATTTCGTTGCCCATATCAAGTTTACTATCCAGATAATGAAGTGCACTTACACTCAACAGCGAATCCGATTCCACACATAAACCATTACCTTTAAGATCGGTTATTTTAAACCATCTCACATCCGTTTTATTCCCCGTTTCCTGAGGTAATACATAAGGGAAATATTGTTCTGTAACCGATTGATTATAGACACCCACATGTGCTGCAAAATTTCTATCCTGATAATTTTCCTGTGGTCCACGACCGTAATACTCAATATTTTCAAAACCCTGCGGCAATATCCAGTTTAATCCAAAACGGGGAAGCAACCTATCGTTAATATTGGAAGCCTTTGTTAGTTTCTCTTTATCAACTTCCAGATTTTGTGTAACATGCATTTTCCCTACTCCATTTACACAGTACTCTACAGTAAGTTTGCTTATGTCGTCCGGCATATTATACGTTACCTTTACTGTAGCAATTCCATCTTTCACACCTGCATTGAACGCCACAAGTTTAGATTTTGTAATCGCATCTTTCCAAACTTTTAGTTTTGATGGAAATCTTGCTCCGAAGTCATTTTCGGTTGGTGCTCTCCAGAAAGATGGTTTTACCTCTACAGTATCGATAAAATTAATGCCTTCAACCTGATATTTTTTCAATAATCCTGTAACAGTATTGAAAATTATGGTTGCATTACTACCGGTTATCAGTACCTGATTTTTATCTTGCTTAATCTTTACTTCAGTTTCAGGCTTAAAATTATTGTCTGATTTATATGTCCCGTTTAGCAACAATTGCTCACGGGCTAACACATGTCCTGCATTCAATAATGGTTCTGCCTGCTTAAGTGAATATGTAAGATTTAAAAATGCTTCACCCGTTGTTGGCACAGTGTACGGTATATCTACAAAGACATTTTGCTGAGGTTCAACGTGAAGCTGACTAACCACCCCTGATTGCGCTACCGAACCATTAACAATCACTTCCCATTTCAACTCTACATTATCCAATGTAGTAAAGAATTTCTCATTATAAACCTCAATGCCATTGTTTTTCAGAGTAGTATGAATATCCTGATAAACTTTCTTCATTTCCCAAGCATGTGGATAAGGCTTACGATTGGCTGAAAACACTCCTTTGGCGGCCACATTACCCGGAGTTATAGATTCTTTCGGACCATAATCTGCTCCGTAAGTATAAACTGTATCTCCTTTTTCATTGATACGCTGGAAACACTGATCAACCATATCCCAGATGAATCCACCTTGCATGTGCTTTGGATTCGACCGTATTATATCCCAGTAATCTTTAAAATTACCCATTGAGTTACCTTCAGCATGGGCATATTCACACATAATAAATGGTTTTTCCGGATTAGGATTGTTTTTAATATAAGCAAGCATATCTTCGGTCGATGGATACATCGGGCAAATAATATCCGTGTTCCACTCGGTTGCAAATGTTTTATAATTGGCAATAGCCCGTTCGTAGTGTATTGGGCGGGTAGGATCTGTTGCTTTGATATAATTATATGTTTGATAAAAATTATAACCATTACCCGCTTCGTTACCCATACTCCAGCAAATAATGGATGCGTGATTTTTATCCCTGCTCAACATTCGGCTAACTCGTGCAATATGAGCTTTTTCCCAGGTTGGACGGTTACCCAAAGTGCGGGTAATTTCAAAAGTCATTCCATGGGACTCAATATTAGCTTCGCTTACTACATAAATACCATATTTGTCACAGAGTTCGAGCCAATATGGGTCGTTGGGATAATGACTTGTACGAACTGCATTAATATTGAATTGTTTCATCAACTGAATATCCTTCAGCATCATTTCACGCGGAATAAAATGACCGTTAACCGGATCTGTTTCGTGCCGGTCAACTCCTTTTATCAGAATGGGCTTACCATTAACCAACAATTGCGCATCTTTGATCTCTACTTTGCGGAAACCAATGTTCTGGGGAATAATCTCAAGAATAGCTCCCGATTTATCTCTAAGGGTCACTACTACCTGATAAAGATTGGGAGTTTCTGCAGTCCATAATTTGGGAGAAACAACCGGTATTGCCAACTCAGCAATCGGCTTAGTAGTAAAGACAGCAGTTTGTTTGAGTATTACGTTAGCTCCATCGGACATCACCACATCAGCGCTGTATATATTTTTAGGGGATAATGTGCTTAGTGACAATTCCACATTCAATGTCGCATTTTTATATTCATTATCCAAAATCGGAGTAAGCGCAATATCATTGATATGAACAGGATTACGTGCCATCAGATAGCAATCGCGTTGAATTCCACTCAGTCGCCACATATCCTGATCTTCCAAATAGCTCGCAGCTTCCCAGCGCATTACCTGAATAGCAACTAGATTTTTACCCGTTTGATTCAAATAGGGTGTAATATCAAATTCGGAGCTTAATTTACTATCAGTTCCATAACCAACATATTTACCGTTTACCCATACCATTTGATTAGACCTGGCAGCACCTATGTAAAGAATAATCTGTTTCCCTTTCCAATCAGGACTTATGGTAAACTCTTTCCTATACATCCCTGTTGGATTATACTGCATCGGAACCAAAGGTGGATTGGGTCTCTTATTTGGCATTAAGTAGGTAAATTCGAAACCGCGTGTACAATAAATCGGGAACCCAAATCCGTTCATTTCCCAGCTTGCAGGTACCTTTATAGCACCCCAGCCCGTATCATTTACAGTAGGCATCCAACTATTTGCAGGCAAATCATCCGGTTTTTCTACAAATTTAAATTTCCAGTCGCCATTCAGGCTTTGATAATTGACGGACTTGGCCCAGTCATTAATTTGCATTTCATTTTCATTTGCATACACAAAATAAGATGTATGCATGGGAAGTCTGTTTTGTTCAGTTATTGTTTCGTCAACTGAAACTACTCCACGGGTAGTTGGTACGGTATTCAAAGAGATGTATTTTTTATCACCAGTACCTGTAGGAAGAATCTGTCCAATTGTATATATTGATACATACAAAAGTGCGAAAATCAAGAATGCATATTTATTTCTCATATAATTTTTTGCAGTTTATTTTAAGTTACTCTTGAGATATTTTTACATAGGTGGTTTGTTTCTATTAACAGTAATCCAATCGGCATCGCTCAGTTCCAACTCCACCACCTGAATGGAAGTACGTCGCTGTTCAAAAGTATCTTTCTTTTTATCGTTACTAGTCCTTCCCGGATGAGTAAAATAATACATATATGCACGATCGTTACTAATTACTACATTGGCATGCAATGCGTTGGGTATATCATCTATTCCTGTACCTTCATCGTCTGGCAACAGGGTTCCACCCGGCTGTATTATCCAGTTTTCGCCATCCACCGAACGATAAGCCATTTTCTTGCGAAATCCGGGTTGT
>DATFAW010000246.1:0-5763 GCA_035254165.1 Paludibacter sp. | reverse complement strand
TAAATTTCTACAAAGATTTGGCTACGCCGATTTTCAATTCGCCACTTCCGAAATCGGAATGTACCATCTGTGGCTTTGCTGTAGGTGCAGCGCACCGTTATATTTGTAGCTATTTATGACAAAAAACAATCAAAGGTGCAGCGCACCGGAATATCTCGTGCAAAGGAATTGAGAAAACAGTTACAAAAACCTTGCACGTTGAAATGCAAAGTGTGATCGTATTGCATTTGTATATAACAGATTAAAGTTTTTTCAGCAGACCCTAATTATCTGAAGTGTGGAATTATGTATTAAGTTTTATCCGAATCAGTTGCCAAAGTGGCTCTGTGCTAGTTATGTTTCTAATTTCAAGTCGTAGTCCCCGTCCTTCCACATATACTTTTGATTCTGATAATTGCTGCTTGATGGAATCCGGCAAATCGCTTTTCATAATTTCCTGATATGCTTTTTCTCCAAAGGTAAATGCAGCACGGAAGTATCCGTCTTCGGGGGCAACAAAAACAACATTTCGCTTCTTGTTGAATATCTTCAACGACCACCCAAGCTTTGTACCATAATATTTCCATTCGATGTGGCTTTCGCCAAATTCCGTTTCGATAAACTGAACGATCGAGTCGAGCAGTTCTTTCGTTTCGCCTAATGCCGATGTAAGCATTTCGTCGGTAGGCTGCAGTTGTTTGTTGGTGAAGAATGTTGACATGATCTTGATTTTTTCTTGAAATGAAAGAGGCAAAATCCAGAGGGCTATATCTTGTCAATCGCCCAGTTAGGTAGTGATTTTAGCAACCGGGCAATTACTCCCCATCGTTTGGTAATGTAGGCGACTTTCTTCTTTTTTCGAATAGCTTTGAATATTTGGCAAGCAGCTTTGTCTACCGGAGCAACCCAGAACAGACCTTCGCCTTTTGCCATGTCGGTATTTACAAATCCCGGACGAATGTCGGTAATGAAAATAGGAAGTGATGTTTTGGCTGCTTTAATCCGAAGGCTTTCGAGGTAGTTTATTTGATAAGCTTTGGTGGCAGAGTAGGAGGGGGCTTGATGGTTTCCGCGTAGCCCGGCAATGGAACTGATAGCAACTAGCTGTCCGTATTTTTGTTTTTGGAAATAATTGAATGCCCAATCTGCAACGGCTGTAAATCCACTGACGTTGGTATCAATGGTTCGTTTCTCAATGTCAAAGTACAGTTCGGTGTTTATGTCACCTGTGCCTGAACTGATAACCAGCAAATCGAGTTTTCCTAATTCCTGTGCAAGTTGAGCCAGGTTTGCCGGAATGGCATTTAAATGGTTGGCATCAAGGATTTTGATGACATATTTGTCCGGGTTCTCTGATTTGATACCTTCGAGCAGATGAGTTCTGCGTCCGGTAATACCAACGAGATAATCATTGTCGGCCAACAGTTTGGCAAGGCTTCTGCCAATCCCTGAAGTAGCTCCAACGATTATTGCTGTTTTCATATTGAATTTATAACGATGCGAATTAAATTCAACTGTTCTTAACCGGATTTACATCCGGATTTTATACAAAGTGATACAAGAAGATAATAGTGGCATCCAAAGCTGTTTTCCTGTTGCCGTTTATTTCCATGGATACCTGAATTTCTGCTTTAGTAATGCCTCTCAGGTTTTTCACTGATTTCAGTTTGGCACGAACGCGGACTTGGCTGTTTACTAGTACGGGCTGATTGAAACGAAGACTTTCAATGCCATAATTCACTGTTAGTTTTGAATTATTCACTTCAACAACTTCATTCCATAAGTAAGGTAATACCGATAGGTTTAAGTAACCGTGAGCAATGGTTGTTTTGTAAGGACTTTCTGATTTTGCCTTATCAGTGTCCACATGAATCCATTGATGATCCAGTGTAGCATCGGCAAACAGATTAATTTGTTCCTGCGTAATCGTGATATAATCCGACACGCCTAATTCTTTACCAACGTATTGTTCTAATTCTTCAAAACTATTGATGACAATTTTACTCATTGTTGCTGAAATGTTTAATTGTTGAAAGTGTCATATGCACATTCAATTTAATGTTGTGCAAATGTACTGAAATTTTAGATTTCACGAAATAGCTGGCTATAATTTATTTAAACATTTTGCTAAAAGATTCTATCAGGGTAATTGACTTTTAATTAATGGTTTCCGAGGTCGCTAAACTCTCCCAGTTTCATAAATCGGATTACCAGGCCGATTGCTTTTTTCTTGCGCGGCATAAGTATGTGCATAGATCTTATCATGACAATGTCTTGTTCAATTCCCATTACGGCACTTTTCACGGTTACGGTTCCATCGTTGTCGTCATTCAAAAATGGATTAAATCCATGTCTGGAACCTCTGGTACCGATAATCAGGCCTACCTGACAGGTGGGTAATGGCAGTTTGAGCGCATACGAACCGGAGTCGGTGCGCATGAGATTCACATTGGGACCTAACACGCCTTTTAGGGGAGACTTAGCAAAAAAATCAGCATATCGTGCGCCTTTGTTGGGCGGAGCTAGCATCACAAACCGATAGATAAATGGAAAACAAACCATGGAGTCCAGATACTGGTACATAGATCGAACCACCAGCGCCCCCATGGAATGCGTAACGAAAGAAACCGTATCGAAATCCTCGGCTTTTACCTTGCGGTATAAATCCAGCCCAACGCTATCCAGGTTTTCTTTGAAACTGGGGTATGTATAGTTTTCGGCGGTGTAGCCCTCGTGGGTCAATCCTTTGTAAATCTTATCCATTTGGAGAGCCGAACCGGCATAACCATGAATGATATACACTTTATGAGTAGCCTCAGAAAAAGGGTTGTTGAGAAGTAATAAACAGAGAATGAAAGTGATCTTTTGCTTCATAACTGACCTTAATTCTTCAGCATGAATTTATTTCCGGCGATGCCGACTAATATACCCAACACGGCTGAGAAAAGCAATATGGGAATTATCGATATGGGTTCCTTCTCAGCAACAATAATGGCAATAGGCAAGGATGTAAGTTCAGCAATTACTAGGCCTTTCAACCACGGTTTTACATTCCATGCCACGTAGGGAATTATTGTACCTAATGCCAACCAATGAATAAATGCTGACGAACAAGCATAGAAGTTTAAGTCCTGAAGTATCATTGGTATGACATCCACCATTCCTGCAATTGCCCCGATAAGGAGCGCTATTAAAAAGTTGATTTTTTTCATATTTTTTCTTTGTTATTTGTGTCTTTCCATTCCAGTGTTGTTAATCGGGGATAGAACCCCAATCGTTGATAAAAACCCATCACGCTTTCGTGCCCATAACTAACCGATAAGCGAATGGATTTACATTGATTGCTTTCAAGCCACTTCCTGCTTTTCTCGATCAGGGTTTTCCCGATACCATGTTCTCTGAACGCTGGTGTGACAAACAAGGAGTCGATCTCGCCTTTTTGGTCTGTATCAATTGTTGAAACGCAATATCCAACAGGAATTGAATCTTCCGTTTCTGCCACTAATAAATGAAAGTTTTCCTCTGGTAGTTTCAACCAGGGTGCACTTCGTTTGTCGAATGAGAAAGTGATGTAATGTTCTTTGAAATAAACAGAGTCAGCCAAATGAATTTCATTCAATTCTTCCCAAAGTGATTTAATCTCTGTCAGTTTATGGGCAGGTACCCTTCTGTATTCAACCGTTTGCATAGACTTTTAACTTACCAGATACCGCAAGTAGATATTGACAAAGAAATGTATTATCAGAGCCAGCATGGCGGCAAGCGACAATCCACCTAACATAATGATGAAAAATTCATTACGTGCCGGGTAGGAATGATAGAGCTTTGGGAGAATCCAAATGGAATATGGAATATACAGTATGAGCGATGTGATCACTGCTGGAAAGTAGCGCTGTAAAACAAGAGCTCCTGATATGTGTGGGAAAACAGCATTTACAACAAATACAGCAACGAATATGACAAGCAACTTTTTTCGATTCAATTCATTCGTTTGAATATTGGCCCACATAATGAGTGCCCAAGCTAATATCGTAATTATACCGACTGACAATATCAAGGCATTGGCCGAAGGCGGATGAATGGATAAGGGCAGATTAGGTGGATATACAAAACGCGAGAAACCAATAGCTTCTTCAATATTGTGAAGCGTGAATAGTGCGCCCACAATCAATAGCTGATTTCTGTAATTTAATTTTGTCATACTCGCAGGCTGTTTTTATTCTGATCGTTGCGACAATATTGCTTCGGTAATTAGCACGGCTTCTTGCACATATTTAGAACAGTTATTCTGAAACAGCTGGCGTTTCTGTATTTCGGCCATGTCTTCGGGTGTGTTTATATCCAACCCGTCCAGTAACTCGCGACAGCAAATAGACTTGTTTTGTTCCTTAAACCGGGCAATGAGTTGTTGTGCTAACTGGTAAGCATGAGCTTTGTCAGCTTCTGTACCATCTGCTCCTTTACCATATTTCAAACCGATAGCCATTAAAGCTCCGGTAATAGCTCCACAGGTCTCTTGCATGCGGGCTATGCCAGACCCAAAAGGACTTGCCAACCGGAGGCAACTATCTTTTGTCAATCCAAAATCTTCGGCAAATACCGATAATACCGCTTGCGAACAATTAAATCCGCATCTGAATGTTTCTGCTGCTTGTGTTGATTTTTCGCTCATAATAAATAATTTAATTCATAATTCATAATGCACAATTCACAATGCACAATAGGGCAATCGGAGTAACTGATAATTATACATTATGAATTATGCATTGTGAATTAGACATTGTGTATTGTTGTTTTCGTCATGCGATGGAACTCCCGCAATTCCTGTTTCTTCTCGGCTGATAGTTTGGTAGCCGGAATGCCCTGTATGGCACCTTCCAGCCCGTAAAGCAAATGGATGCAAGCTCCGGGGTCGAGCGTTTGCAGGCGCAGGAAAGCCTGTTCAGTTCCCGCTGCCTGTAGCTCGGCATAACTGCCAATTCCAACCTGAATAAGTTTGGTCTCAGTATCTTTCCCAATGTTGGGTTGTTTGGATAAATCGGTTGCCATGGTTTATCAGGTTAATCGTTATCGTAAGCTTCCAAAGCCGTTTGCAGGCAGGTAGAAACTCCTTTCAATCCGCAAACGGTAAGCGTTATCAGGATGGTGTCTTTAATCTCGTCGCGGGTAGCACCCAGTTTCTTGGCCATTTTTACATGAAAGAACACAGCGGTGCTGTCGCCGGTGGAGGATTTTATACCGATATAAACCAGTTGTTTGGTTTTAGCATCCAGTCCGGTGGTTGATTTTAATGCATCAATCAGTCCGTCGAAAGCTTTGGCTACTTCGGGGGCTTCGTGTTGAAATGTGTCTAACGTGCTTTTCATAAATTGGTGTCTGTATTTGAAATATTTAAGTAGACTGTTTTGTTTTATTGCGCCTCAATATATTGAATGCGAGGTGCCGGAAAACCTTTTGGTGTGCGAAGCTCCCGAAAGAGTTTCAGCTGTGAAATGTATAAACTCTCAAAGGTGCTTAAGCACTCTTTGAGGTTTTACTGTCATACAAACGATTCGAAAGCCGGAGCAAACTTTGTGGGGTTGAACTCAATGATTTCGTAAGTAGCTGCTCCGTGGATATTAAACGGATCTTCGGATACAATGAGTTCAACTTCTTCTTTGTTGTCGGCCTTGCACATGATTACGCCGCCGGTGCGTGGGTTTTGGGCACCTGAGCAGATAAATTTGTTGAGTGCATAATACTTGTCCAAAAAGGCACGATGTTCAACCAAATGTTCCTCTATTT
>DATFAW010000245.1:0-7035 GCA_035254165.1 Paludibacter sp. | reverse complement strand
TGGCATCTAAGCAAAGCGAATAAATCTTTGTATAGTCAAATGCCGGACTTTCTTCGGCACGCAAGCTGCCCGAAGAAATGATTACTGCAGCTAACACTGCAACGCTGAAATATCTTTTCATCATAATTTATAAATTAGGCTGCAAAGTTCCGATATTCCGCTGATGTAAAATTGCATCAGATAAACCTTTTCAGGGATAGCCTGAATTGATGGGGCGAGGTGTTGTAAACCGACTTGAAAGTGCGGATAAAATGGGCGTCGTCATAAAACCCGTTTCGGTACGAGATATCGCTTATGGATAACGACGTGTTCAGTAAAAGCGAAACCGAATTTTCAATCTTCATCTTTAGTTGGTATTCGCCAATGGTGAATCCTTTTCGTTCTTTAAAAGCCCTGACAAGGTACACCGGATGAACGCAAACCCTTTCGGAAAGCGACTGTATGGAGTGAAAGCAGTCAAGCTCATTCTCTAGTATCCGGGCAATTTTGTTTATCCAGGGCAGGGAACCTTTTGCCAGGTCAGTTTGGTTGATCTGAAAAAGCCAGTCGCAGATATATTCGAACGATACCTCCTCGTTATAATCGGCCTGGAAGTTTAATAATGATTTGTACAGGGACGGAAAGCTTCCTGTTTTGTAGTAGTCGAGTTTGGCCGGTAACTTTAAATTTGTACCTAGTCGTTTAGCCCAATCCGGCTTGAACTCAATGTTGAAACAAGCGCCTCCCTGGTTCTCAAAATAATCTTCGTGGGTATACAGGCTTGGTCTGAACAGAATATCACCGCAGGAAATCAGTTTGTTTTCAGAGTCATTTCTCTCACCATAACTTCCTTTTATCAAAACGCTGAGATAGTCATTGTCGTGGTAATGTTTTTCAACTTTGCAGTTAGGTTCATAGATGGAGATATTCAGTTTAAAGCAGTCATAACTGGCTGCTTTCAGGTTCTGTCCTAAGTATTCTCCTTCTTTCAGGTTGAGTATCATCTTGTTTAAATAGGTGGTAAATCCGATATCCTGTGCCGGTATCTGTGTAGTTTTTACTGCTTTTTGTCCCTACAAAGGTAATACATATTAGTCGGGTAGTATAATACCTTTGGGTTCTTTAATTTCCTCTTCGGGAGTAGTGGCAATGATAATAGATTCGTAGTTTACATTCGGGTAATAATCCACGATATTAATGTCAGAAGTTATATACTGCATCGGTATATTTTTAATCAGATTGTATTTTGTTATAAGTTGCTTGTCCTTTTTTATTTCCTCACCGGCTTTGTTTTTCTTCAGCAACTCCCAGGCCCTGCCGGTTTCCGAAAGGCTGTTTAAGAAAAATACTATTTGTTCGTAGTCCGACAACTGCCCCCTTAGTATTTTGATGTAATTGTATTTCTCGTTATTTGTGAGTGATTTTTCGTTATCGATGAATTCTGCTGTCTGATACATGTGCCGGTAGTAATGATCAAGACGAAATTGATGGCCACCATAGTATTTCTGATAGTCGTCGGGATAATATGCCTGAAATTCAGACGGGTTTTCACGGTCATCAATCCCGTCTGCGTCCGATATCGGCTCAGATGATTGGCTGGCTCGTTTGTTTAGTATATTGCTGAATACCTCATGCTGGTTTCCGGTTTTTCCGATAGTTTCCCATGTTTCCCAATAATCGGATTCCCGTTTCGGCTTCAGGCTTGCAAAGTCCAGAACCTTGTTGATAAAAGCACTCTTGTATTTTTCGGCTGATAAATCTAAGATAGTCTGCTTGTCTTCTTTGTTTAAACCGAAAAAGACTATTGAATAGATAATGTCGATTTGCGCAAACTCTTTTAAATCAATTTTCCGTTCTTCAATTGTTATGTTTGATTTAATCTTAATCAAATACTCTTTTTCGTAAATGTTTTCAGGTTTGGTATTCTTGAAAATAAAATTTAATTCCTCCCATGCTTCTTTGAACTGAAAAAAGACAATACTGAATACTTCTCTTTTCTCTACAGTTACTTTTTCCTCTTTCGTTTCATGATAGGTGTATTGCAGTTCATTTACATTGTCGCGATGGAACTTAATCATTTCAAAAAAAGCACCATCAATCCTTGCTCTATGAAAATTATCCCGTTGGTCTTTAAGTGTGAGAAAAAGCAAAAGGAATCCTCCCAAGGCAAAGAATGTGCCTACAACTCCGGCAATGAAATTGCCAAAAGCGCCGAAACTGATTAGATTTAAAGGCTCTCCGGTACTTGGAATCGAGTGGGAGTCTGAAACCGCTTTGACGAAAAAGACTAAAATAGCGATGCCAAACAAAATACACATGCTAGCAGAAAAGGTTATTAATCCGTTTCTTATTTTTTTGTCGTCCGAAGGGGGGAATAGTTCGTCCATTTGCATGATTCTTTTGAATGTAACTTGTTTCAGGTCATGTTTTATGCAGCAACCGACATAAAACATCATACTGTGTAAGTATATACAGTTTTGAACGTTTTTTGTTTTGCAAATGTACTAATTTATTCAGTTTACATGATTCTAGAATTTCAATAAACTCTTTTGATGATAAAAACAGAAACAGCCGGTTACATTGCTGCAACCGGCTGTTTCTTATCATATTCCCCTCTCCTCAAGGAGAGGGGTTAGGTTCAATATTCGTCCCAGCTCTTAATCTTAATGTCTTCAAAACTCATAGTGCAGAAGGCATTGATAAAGGCCGAAGCCAGTCGGGCATTGGTAAACAACGGAATGTTGAAGTCGATAGCTCCACGGCGAATGATATAATCGTTTGCCAGCTCCCGTTTCGACGTGTTTTTCGGAATGTTGATAACCAAATCAAATTCTTTGTTGGCAATCATATTCTTCACGTTTAATTCGCCATCTTCGTCAGGCCAGTTTACCGCTGTAGCGTGTACGCCGTTTTCTTTCAGGAAACGTTGTGTTCCACGGGTTGCAAATAGTTCGTAGCCTTTCTTTTGTAATGCAAGGCACGCTTCCGAAAGTTCTAGTTTCGATTTTGTTTCGCCTGACGAAATCAAGATATGTTTTTTCGGAATACGGTATCCGACTGAAAGCAACGACTTGAGAATAGCTTCCGAGAAATCATCACCAATACAACCTACTTCACCGGTCGAAGCCATATCTACACCCAGTACCGGGTCGGCTTGTTGCAAACGGGCGAAAGAGAATTGCGAAGCTTTGATACCTACATAATCCAGGTCGAAAGCTGATTTTTCCGGTTTCTCAACCTCTAAGCCAAGCATTACTTTGGTGGCTAGTTCGATAAAGTTTATTTTCAAGACCTTCGATACAAATGGGAAACTACGTGACGAACGCAGGTTACATTCAATTACCTTGATATAATTGTCGCGTGCTAAGAACTGAATGTTGAATGGTCCGGAGATATTCAACGATTTCGCAATTTCGCTGGCAATTTTCTTGATACGGCGAATAGTTTCCACATAGATTTTTTGTGGAGGGAATTGTGTGGTGGCATCACCCGAGTGAACTCCTGCGAATTCCACGTGTTCCGAAATAGCATACACCAAAATCTCACCTTTGTTGGCCACTGCATCGATTTCTATTTCTTTGCAACGTTCGATAAATTCTGAAATTACAACCGGGTGCTTTTTAGATACATCGGTAGCCAGTTTCAGGAAGTTCTCTAATTGTACGGAATCATAGCACACGTTCATGGCAGCACCCGAAAGTACGTATGACGGACGCACCAGTACCGGAAATCCGATACCTTTTACGAAATCATTCACGTCATCGAATGTAGTCAGTTCTTGCCAACGTGGTTGGTCAATTTTCAAGGTGTCGAGCATCGACGAGAACTTGTGACGGTCTTCGGCCATGTCAATATCTTTGGCTTGCGTTCCGAGAATAGTAACGTTCGCGTCGGCTAGTTTTAATGCCAGGTTGTTTGGTATTTGTCCACCGGTAGAAACGATAGTTCCCATAGGGTTTTCCATATCCATAATATCCATCACACGCTCAAAGCTCAACTCGTCGAAGTACAGGCGATCACACATATCGTAGTCGGTCGATACTGTTTCAGGATTGTAGTTGATCATTACCGAGCGGAAACCTTGTTTGCGAATGGTCAATAACGCGTTTACACCACACCAGTCGAACTCTACCGACGAACCGATACGGTAAGCTCCCGAGCCAAGTACTACTACCGAACGATGATCGCCAAGGTATTTTACATCGCTTGCCGTTCCACCATAAGTAAGATACAAATAGTTAGTTTGAGCAGGATATTCAGCTGCCAATGTATCGATTTGTTTTACTACGGGAACAATACCACGTTCTTTCCGGTGAAGGCGGGTCAGTTTTATATTTTCGTCAATATCGTTGCTATCGCATTTAGTTACTAAACGTGTAATTTGGAAATCGGAGAATCCCATTTCCTTGGCACGGCGAAGTACATCATCAGGCAATTCTGACAGCGAATTGAATGTTTCCAATTCATGTTCTTTGTCAACGATAGCTTGAAGTTTGTGCAGGAACCAACGGTCAATGCGGGTCAATTCATGCAGTCTGTCAACGGTATATCCGCTGTGAAGCGCTTGTGCCAGATAGAATACACGTTTGTCGGTTGGTTGATTCAAAGCAGTATCCACATCGTCGGCGTAGAAATCCTTGTTGGCCACGAATCCGTGCATGCCAAGTCCGATCATACGCAAGCCTTTTTGGAAGGCTTCTTCAAAGTTACGACCGATAGACATGATTTCGCCTACCGATTTCATGCTCGATCCCAACTGACGCGAAACGCCCTGGAATTTACCCAAATCCCAGCGCGGAATTTTACAAACAATGTAGTCGAGTGCCGGTTCGAAGAATGCCGAAGTATCTTTTGTTACCGAGTTCTTCAATTCAGGTAATCCGTAACCAAGTCCCAGTTTAGCAGCTACGAAAGCCAACGGATAACCGGTTGCTTTAGAAGCCAGCGCCGAAGAACGGCTCAAACGGGCGTTGACCTCAATGACGCGGTAATCTTCCGAGAATGGATCGAAGGCATATTGAACGTTACATTCACCCACGATACCAATGTGACGGATAATGCGGATAGCCAATTCACGAAGTTTGTGATATTCGCGGTTGGTAAGCGTTTGCGACGGAGCCACAACGATACTTTCTCCGGTATGAATTCCAAGTGGATCGAAGTTCTCCATATTACAAACCGTAATACAGTTATCATACTTGTCGCGAACTACTTCGTATTCAATTTCTTTCCATCCTTTCAATGATTTTTCAACCAGAACCTGAGAAGAATATGCGAATGCTTTAGTAACCAATTCCACCATTTCTTCGTCGTTGTCGCAGAAACCGCTACCCATACCACCCAATGCATAAGCTGCACGGACAATAACCGGATAACCTAGTTCATTAGCAGCACGAATGGCATTTTCAAGGTCGTTTACCGCTTCACTTTTGATGTAATTTACATCAATTTCGTGTAGTTTCTGGTTGAAAATTTCGCGGTCTTCGGTGTCAATAATCGATTGTACAGGTGTTCCAAGAACACGTACACCGTATTTTTCAAAAATTTTATCTCGGTATAATGCAACTCCACAGTTCAACGCTGTTTGTCCACCGAATGAAAGAAATACGCCATCAGGACGTTCTTTTTCAATCACGCGTTCAACAAATTCAGGTGTTACAGGCAAGAAATATACTTTATCAGCAATACCTTCCGAGGTTTGTACGGTGGCAATGTTTGGATTGATAAGCACAGTTTCAATGCCTTCTTCTTTCAATGCTTTCAATGCTTGAGAGCCGGAATAATCAAATTCACCCGCCTCACCAATTTTCAATGCACCCGAACCAAGTACCAATACTTTCTTGATTTCGCCTTTGTTGATTTGCTTATCTTCGTGAGTGGTTTTTAGCTTGGCTACACATTCCTCCTCAATTAATTGTGGAATGGTTTTGTCAGTTCCTTCGAGTGTTCTGATAAATACATCGAACAAAAACTCTGTATCAGTTGGACCCGATGCTGCTTCGGGGTGGAATTGTGCCGAGAACCAGGGTTTCGTTTTGTGGCGGATACCTTCGTTGGTTCCGTCGTTCATGTTTACGAACAACGATTCCCACTCAGAACTCAATGTTTTATTGTCAACCGCAAAACCGTGATTTTGCGAAGTAATAAAGGCACGTTGCGTTCCAACCAATTGTACCGGTTGGTTGTGGCTGCGGTGACCGTATTTCAGTTTGTATGTTTTTGCTCCACCAGCTACCGAAAGCAATTGGTTACCCATGCAAATACCGAAAATCGGTTTGTTGGTAAGCATAGCAGTTTGGATGTGGCGAACTGTATCTTTTGCATATTCAGGGTCACCGGGACCATTTGAAATAAACAATCCGTCGAATTCGATGTGGTTGAAGTCATAATCCCATGGCACACGAATCACCGTGGTATCGCGATTCAAAAGGCAGCGGATAATGTTGTGTTTTACGCCGCAGTCAACCAACAATACGCGGTGTTTACCGGTTCCGTAGGTAATCACTTCGGTGCAGCTTACTTTGGCTACCTGGTTTTCGTCATCAGGATTGATAAACTCGATATCATCACCATCAGGGAAAACGAACTTCCCTTTCATCGTTCCTTTTTCACGTACCAGCTTTGTCAACTCACGGGTGTCTACACCAAATATTCCGGGAACTTTGTTTTCTATCAACCATTCGCTCAGGCTTTTTCCTGCATTCCAGTGGCTGTATTCAAAAGAAAAATCGGAAATAATCAGGCCGGTAGCTTGAATTTTTTCCGATTCATAAAAAGTAGAAAGTCCGTTTTGAATGGTGTCATTCGGCACGCCGTAATTACCAACCAACGGGAACGTTATCGCCAATAACTGACCGGCGTAAGACGGGTCGGTTAAGCTTTCGGGATACCCGACCATAGCGGTATTAAAAACAACTTCACCGGCTACCGGTTTTTCGTAACCAAAGGATTTCCCCTTAAAAACGGTTCCATCTTCCAAAACTAAGTGGAGAGGCTTGTACTCTTGCATATATCTTTTTTTGATTGAATTGTCTATTTCGACTCGGTTGTCCAAAT
>DATFAW010000244.1:0-6023 GCA_035254165.1 Paludibacter sp. | reverse complement strand
TTAGCACTCTGAGCCATAGCCTGAGCTTCTAAAAGATCGGAGATACTGATTGTTCTTGAATGATAATTGTCATCTGTCACTTTCAGATTTTCCTTAGCCTGCTCTACTGATTTCCTGGCTATTTTTACCTGAAACCAAGTTTCCTTTAGTTCATTGCCAGTCTGAGTTATTTGTAAGTTCATTTGTTCTGTATTCTCCCTGAGCTGGTTTTTGGCTTTTTCTATTTTTATTTGCTGTTGTCTAATTTTGTGCGAACCACCCCACCAATCGCTAATGGGTATACTAAGAGTTACCGCTGCCAATGCGTTATGAGTTGTTTCTCCCATCATGTCTGTTATCGAACCGGAGCCAATGATTGCCAACTGCGGTAGGTAGGCTCCACGGGTGATTTCCTTTTGTAGTTCTTCCGCCTCAACAGCCTTGTTTAACAGCGAATACTCCACTCTGTTAGTTGCCATATTTTGTGCATCGGGACGCATAGCCAAAGATTGCGGTATCATTGGCTGCGTATCTACAACCAGTGTAGAATCGTAAGCTATACCAATGTGCTGACACAAGGCTTGTTTAGTAAGCTCAATACCATTTTGCAGTTTCAACATGTTGGATTGCAATTCATTTTGTTTGAGCTGCACTTTTAATAAATCATTACGTTGCGCCAACCCGGCCAGCGTGTAGTTGTTCACATCTCTGTAAAGCGTGTCGACCATTGTTTCATAAGCGTGCAATGTTTTCTCTTTTTCTTTGAGCGACATCAGCAACCAGTACAATTCTTCGGTACGAACAAGTACTTCGGTTGCAGTCAGTGCTTTTTGTGCACGGCTAACTTCTTCGCCCAGAGCTGCCAGCTTATTCCCGTTTCGAATGCGTCCTCCGGCGTATAATGGCATGGTAACATCAACGCTTGCCGTATTGAAATAATTGAGCAAATTGATTGAGTTGGATGGAACATACGCATATTGGGTTGCATTTGCAATATTTGCTGAATTACCATCGTAGACCGGTAAGTTCATTTCAGGAGTTTTTAGTTTTAATAGATAATCTGCTGACTTCATAGCCAAAGCGGAAGCACTGACTTTTGGAAAATATTCGGTAAACGCACTCTTACGCTCTTCGGTTGCAGCTTTTACGTCAAACTCTGCCTGCTTTATTTTATTATTATTGATAAGCGCCAGTTGCTTACATTTATCCAAACTCAACGATTCTGCCCTGACAACGCCGGTTGACATTGTGCAAATGGCTATCGCAATCATAGCTATCATCTTTTGGGGCGAAAGTGCACTGAGCTTAGCCTTTTTATCTTTATATACCAATGAGAAAATTATCGGAAGGGTAAATAACGTTAGCACCATTGAAATCAACAATCCAAAGCAAATGACGGTACCCAACGGACCCCACAGAGATGAACGACTTAAAATCATCGGGATTACACCAACTGCAGCAGCTGCCGCCGTCAGGAAGATTGGACGCATACGTCGTTTTCCTGCTGCCAACGCAGCCTGATAAACCGACATTTTTTCTTTTTCAATTAATTCGCGGGCATAGTCAATCAGGATAATACCGTTTCGAACCACCATACCGCACAAACCGGTAATTCCGATGAAAGCAGTAACACTGAAAGGATAATTCATTAACCATAAACCGATGGCTGCTCCGGGAAAAGCCAACAGCATGGTAGATAAGATTAAAAGAACCAACTTAACTTTTTTGAATTGAAATAAAAGAATAAAGAATATAGCCGCAATGCTTATCGCTAATGCAAGTACCATTGGAGTAAATGTTTCATCTTGCCCTTCGGATTCACCACCGTAATGAATGGAAGTCCCTGCAGGTAGTTTCAACTTGTCTATTTTGGGTCTGATTTCCTCGAAAATTGATGTTGAGTTGAAATTCGTCTCGTTATCAACCAGTATGGTTAAGGTCGGGGTACCGTTTCGGTGAACAATTGTTCCTTCGCCCCATTCGGGTGTAAAAGTGGCAAATGTTCTTAATGGAATAGCCGAAAAGCTGGACAAGGATGTAACGTACTGATCTTGTAGTGTTTTTATTGTTTGGTACTTAGTGCTGTTTTCAGACAGACTCACCGCTATCGGATAATCTTTTTCCCAAATGGTAGTAAGTGGCAGACCATCAAGTCCAATTAAAAGTGAAGTGGAAACCAGATCTTTGGAATAGCCCAATCGTTCAGCCTTATCGCCATCAAGTTTTACTTTTATATATTGTTGCATTTGGTCCCAATCGGTACGACGCCATGCAATGCCGTTAGTCTTTTTTAAAATCTCATTTACCTGAGCTTCCACTTTGTGAATATCACGAATGGAGTCGGACGAAATGCGGATTTCAATCGGAGCTTTATAGTCTTGTAAAGACAAGATTTTATATCGAACGTGTGCACTGGCAAAATGATCGGTGTATTTTGAACCATGTTCTTCTACCACTTCGCGTGTAGCCTTGTTTGATATTGTATTCACCAATAGTTGTCCATAATTGGGCGATGGGATATTAGGTGCATAGCTGGTGTGAAACCGCGGAGAACTGCTACCAATAAAACTTGTAACATTCGTTACAAGTTTGTCTTTTAGTAGTACTGTTTCCAGGCTGTCTACCACTTTAGCCGTTTTCTCAATTGATGAACCTATCGGCAAATAAACCTCAACGGCAAACTGATTGCGTTCCATCTCGGGGAACAATTGTTGGTCGATATTATTAAACAAGATGAATGACAGGGCGATAAGACCTACCACAGATCCAATGAGTGTTTTAGGGTGTCGAAAAAATGTTTCAAGTGCCGTGTCAAACCATTTTTGGAGTCTGTCCAGAAAAGATTTGCTCTCTCTTTCCTTTTTACTAAACAGCATATCTTTTCTCAGAAGTAAAACGTATACGTAAGGAATTAATAATATAACAATGAGAGCCAAAATTGAGAATAAAATACCCATCACTACCTGATTGACACTTAAGAAGTAAAACAATATCAATCCGCTCAATATCAACCCGGATATAATCAGGATATTCGGGTATAAGGAAGCTTTTTCAAGGAAAGGACCGATAGATTCTACAAATTTTTGTAAAAGAGATTTATCTTTTTCGCCCTTATTTATCAACCCCTTCTTAATAAACAGAAAGTTGAGATAAGGAACCAGAAACATGGCTACAAATATCGATATAACCAATGAAACACTAACGACAATGGGGATTGAACTCATAAACTCGCCGGCAGTACCGGGAACCATAAAACCTAATGGTATGTAGGCTGCCATGATTGCCAGCGTGGCAAACAAAATGGGAGAAAAAAGCTCTTTGGCGCTTTTTATAGCTGCATGCCATGATGAGTAACCATGATCGATTTTTTCTACGTGATTGTCAATTACCACAATGGAATTATCGACAATCATTCCCAAAACCAGAATAAGCGAAGCCAACGAAACAGTGTGCAGATCGATTCCTAAAACATAGAGAAAACACAGGGTAAGAAGGACAGAAATAGGAACCGTAATTCCGGCAACCGAGGCCACACGCAAGGGCAACAGGATCATGGTTATCAGAATGACTGCAACAATAGCAATCAGAAATTCCTCCATAAAGTTTTCTACCGAATCGTTTACATACTTTGGCAGTTCGGAAATTTTGGAAACCTGAATATCTTTTGGGCAACTTGTTTTAAAAGTGGCAAGTGCTTCGTCTACTTGTTTTCCAAACTCAACAATGTTATTGCCCGGCTGCATTTCGAGTGACAAAAGAATGGTTTTTTTTCCGTTTTGTTTGATGTAACTTTCGGGGTCTTCGTATTGGCGTTCAATGGAAGCTATGTTTTTTAGCCGGACAACATTTCCACCGGGATCTGAATATACAATTTGATTTGCCAGGTCTTTCTCCGATTTGAAATTGGCCGGCAAGTGAATCTCATAATCATTTTGGCCATCTTTCAACGCTCCGGCATAGTTTATATCACCGTTGGACTGATAACTGCTAAGTAACGATAGCGATTTGATGTTGTATTCGTTGAGTAACTCTGGCTTCACCTTTACAAGTATCTTTTCCTTCTGTAATCCAAAATGTTTTATTTTAGAGGTTGCAGGTATTTTTCTACATTCAGTTTCAAGCTTCTTCAACTCGGTTTCGAGCTCTTTATAGCTTTTATTCTCCGACGAAAGCGTAATGAGCAATGCCGAGGTATCTCCAAAATCGGAGTCGGCATATAAAGCCAATACACCCGGTGGAAGTGTTGCCTTTAATTCTGACAGTCCGTGTTTCAATTTAGACCAGAACTGATCGGCATTCGTTACATTATCGTTTAATTCTACGAAAGTATACATCATGCCTTCTCTCGATAGTGAATAGGTTTTGACCTTCCTTACTTCTTCGTACCCAAAAATGTAGTTTTCAACTGTTCGCGTAAGTTGTGCTTCCACTTCAGCTGAGCTTGCACCCGGATAAACACCAACTATAACCCCTTGACGTATGGTGAATTTTGGGAATTCATCACGGGGCATTACGATAAGTGCAACAACACCAACTAACATAAGTGTTACTGTAACTATTATGACGATATTATGATTCCGCATTACGGACTCGATAATTCCTGATTTTTTATGACTCATATTATAAACTGATTATTATAAGTGCAACAATAAGTAGCGCAAGCGCAACTATGCCAATTATGACTATACTAAGATTATTCATTAAAAACTCGATGGCTCCTGGTTCCTTACTTTCGGATTCTTTAGAACTCATGTTATAAACTGATTAAACTGTTATTCGATAATTTTTCTTTTCCTTCAACTACAACTGTTTGACCGATACTGAGTCCGCTAACTACTTCAATACCTATTTCGTTATAGTAGCCAAGTGCCACTTCCTGTTTGGTTACATGTTTTTTATCCGCCGATACTACAAATACATAGCTTTTGCCATCACCATCTTTACTTACAGCATTTTTCGAAATGTATAATAAGTCTGTCTTAATGTTTGTGTTCAGATTTACATCACATACCATCCCTGGTTTAATTTCATAATCAGGATTTTTTGTCTTGATTTTTACTTCATACGTCCGCGATATTTCATCGGCAACAATGCCAACGTTTGATACTACTCCTTCAAAGCTGCTTCCATTTAAAGCTGAAATAGTAAAGACTGCTTTTTGTCCTTTTTTTATCTTGCCGATTTCATTCTCGGCAACAGATATTTTTACCAGAATGGTTTCTATTTTCACTAATTCTATAGGTGCTCTGAGCGATACCGAGTTTTGACCAGGTTCAATGTTACGCTTGCCAATCATGCCATCCGTCGGTGCACGCATTGTACATTTTCGGATGCTTGATTTTGATAATTGCATTTGAGATTCAGCTTCTTTCAAGTTCGTTTCTATTTCTACCCATTTTATTTCAGGTAGACTTCCCTTTTCGTACACACTCTTCAATCTGTTGTAAGCATCCTTGGCTTGTTTGTATTTTGCCACAGTAGCACCATTTAGGGCAATATCGTCGGCTTTATCGATTGTTGCTAATATCTGCCCTTTTCTAACCATATCGCCAGCCTGGACAAATACATTTTCCACTGTTCCTACACCTTCAAATGACAACGGGATAGTTTGTTGCGGTTCTATTGTTCCACTATAATGCAGGTTAGAGGTACCTTTCGTTAACTGGATAGTTTCCGCTATAACTTTTATTACACGACTAGCCTCATTCGTTACCGGCTCTTTCTGTTTGGCTCCACATGATGCAAGAAGAGCCGTTGCACACATTGAACATGCTAAATAAAATAGTTTCATTTGAGAATAATTTTTAATTGTGATGGCTGGAACTTGCAGGTAGTTTTTGTTAGCTAAACATGCTCGTTTCATATCCTTACTGTTTTAAATTGACGGTGCAAAGATTATTCTTTTACAGCCGCAACACAAGTAGAAAATAACCGAAACGGACAAAAAGGGAGGGGAAGCATTCGTTTTTTAAGGGGAAGTTTTTCACCGCTTGATTAATCGATGAGGAACTGTTATAAACAATAAAAGAGCCTGATTAAAGACC
>DATFAW010000243.1:0-12033 GCA_035254165.1 Paludibacter sp. | reverse complement strand
ATGGCTTTGCTATTTGGATTCTTTCAGGGATTAATGCCATTAATCGGCTATTCGCTGGGTGTTGGATTTGCGGGATACATGAAAACGTTTGACCATTGGGTTGCTTTTGGATTGCTGGCGCTTATTGGTGGAAAGATGTTGATTGAAGGACTGAAATATAAAGACCCTGACTCGGATGAAACTCCAAACCCATTCAAATCGTCGTTGTTGATTTCACTGGCGGTGGCAACCAGTATTGATGCTCTGGCAACCGGTATTGTTTTTATACCTTATGCAAATCTAATCTGGATAGCGATTGCGATAATAGGAATAATTAGTTTCCTTTTTACATTCATTGGAATGTACATTGGGGTTCACTTTGGCAAGCGGTTTCATGTTAAGGTTGAGGCTTTAGGTGGAATTATTCTTATAGGCATTGGCCTGAAAATATTGATAGAACACTTGGTCAGTTAATAGTAAGCAGTAAGCGGCAAGCGGCAAGCAGTTGTTATCAAAGAATTGACATCAATAGGTGCATACTCAAAAACACTTTTTAAAAACAAACAAATTAAAAACAAATAATTTTCTCAAGTAAAATATTAAAATATGATTTCAAAAAAACTACTTCCGTGTATTTTAATTGCTTTTGCTACTTCCGCTTTTGCCCAAGAACAAACTACAAAAACTAAAATATATGGTTATGTAGGTAATGATTTTTTTTACAATTCACGTCAAAACGTTGAGATGGTTGATGGAATTATTCAATTATTCCCAAAGCCGATAGAGCTTAGTGCTGGTGCCGATAAAAATGCAGTTGCACAGGCCGAAATGTTGAGTGTCAATACCCGTCTGGGTGTTGATATTACCGGAATGCCTGTTCTAGGGGCAAAAACGTCGGGTAAAATTGAAGCTGATTTTGCGGGTTTTGGTACTTCGTATTATGTCTTTCGTATCCGTCAGGCCTATGTGAAACTGAATTGGGACAAAACAGAATTATTGATTGGACAAACCTGGCATCCCTTGTTTGGAAGCGTAGTTCCAACAACTTTCTCGGCTAATGCTGGCGGACCTTTTCAACCTTTTAACCGTAGCCCGCAAGTGCGTTTAAAACAAAATCTTAACTCAACACTTTCATTTACAGCTGCTGCTTTGTACGAAATGCAATATGCTTCGCAAGGACCTCTGGGAACAATTAATACGTACATGAAAAACGCACTTGCTCCTGATCTTTTTGTAGGGTTGGAAAACAAAACTAAGCATTGGACTAATGGTGTGGGTGTTGATTTTAAAACGCTCAAACCGGATGTAAAATACGTTTCTTCGTTGAGTGCTGTGGCTTACAGTCAATATATCGACTCGAAGTTTCAGGTAAAAGCAAAAGCTATTTATGGGCAAAACCTGAGCGATCAACTAATGATTGGCGGATACGGTGTCAGCAAATATGCTGCCGATTCAACTACCGTGTTGAAATATACGAATTTCAACAATCTGAGTACGTGGTTAAATGTGGTTTATGGTACAAAAGTTCAGGTGGGAGTTCTTTTCGGGTTATCTCAAAACCTGGGAACTAACGAAGACTTGGCTGCCCGAAAAGGTGGAAAATATACTGCTTACGGTTATGGTTATTACGATGCGGCACAGTCAATCGTAGATCATTTGTACCGTGTGGCACCGCAAGTGAGTTACAATTTGTCAAACATAAAGTTCGGGTTGGAATATGACTACACAACTGCTTCTTACGGTAATGTCAAACGCGACGGTAGTGCTATAAATACTTATTCGGTGAATAATCATCGTGTACTTGCTTCGGTTATGTACATTTTTTAATTGATATAATTGAGTTGGGAGATGCTTTGTTTCCCAACTCAATTATTCATTTCCAAACAAACATTCAGTTGGTTTGTTTCAACTTAGTCTTCTACTTTTCCTGATCTAATCACAACAATTGTTTTTTCATCTTTTAATTGTGAGTTATGATAAAAGGTTCATTTTTCATTCTGCTATTCTACTTTCTGGGCGAAATGCTTAGTCTTCTTATCCGGGGCTTTATTCCGGGTAGTGTGCTGGGTATGATATTGCTCTTTTTGTGTCTGTTTTTCAAGATAATTAAACCGGACAATGTAAAGGATGTATCTATTGTTATTACAAAAAACATGGCTGTGTTTTTTATTCCGGCGGGTGTGGGATTGATGGTGTATGCCCAACTGCTTTCCAAATCGCTATTCACCATTCTTATAGCGATAGCCATTAGCACGGTGCTTACCATTGCCACAGTGGCACTTCTTCAGGAAAATTTTGAAAAACGCAGGGTAAAAGGAGGGCCCAAATCATGAATAATTTGATGGATCAAATCAGGCCGCTCGTTAGCAGCGAAGTTTTTCTGCTCATGTTCTCTATGGGTACATTTTTGTTGGGCGTATTTATTTATAAGCGAACGAAAATAACGTTGTTGCAACCGCTACTTATTTCGATGCTTATTATCATACCTTTTCTGAAACTTACCGGCATCGATTATCCTACATTTTACAAACAAACCCGAATACTTAACTTCATGCTCGGCCCCAGTGTGGTGGCGTTGGGGTATGTGCTTTACGAACAGATAGAACAAATACGGGGTAACGTGATTTCTATCCTTACCTCGGTGTTTGTGGGGAGTGTAGTCGGGATTGTGAGTGTGGTGCTGATTGCCAAATTACTGGGTGCCGATCATATCTTGATGGCTTCGCTGGCTCCAAAATCAGTAACTACACCTATTGCCATGAGCTTATCTGAAAAATCGGGAGGCGTTCCGGCACTTACGGCTGCCTTTGTGGTTATTTGCGGTATATTTGGCGGCCTTGCGGGACCAATATTGCTGAGAAAAATCGGTATAGAAAGTAAGATAGCACAAGGTCTGGCCATGGGTTCGTCGGCGCATGCACTTGGCACGGCACGTGCTATGGAGATGGGAGCCGTAGAGGGCGCTATCAGTGGATTGGCTATTGGCATTATGGGTATCATGACTGCCTTGCTGATACCGTTTGCCGAGCGGTTGTTTTAAGTCTGAATAAATCGGCATCCATTGCCGTCCCATTCCTGTTATCCATTGCCATCCCATTTATGTGACGGACAAGATAGCAATACTAATACCGGCTTTAGCCGAATGGCACTTGGAATTTGGCTAAAGCCTTGTGATTAAACAAATCTTATTCCGTCAGCTAAAGCAGACGGCAATTGATGCCGGAAATGCGATAGTATGTTTGTCCAACGACTTATACTGAACCAATCGGGTAGGGAAGGTGAAAAATACCGAGTATATTGAACCAATTGGGTAGGAGAGGCAAAAAATACTGAGTATATTTAACCAATTGGGTCGGAGAGACGAAAAATACCGAGTATTTAACGACAAAAGCAGTCTTGTAAGGTTATCTGCGCTGCAGATTTCAATAAAATGGTCATAGAGACAAAATCAGCGCTGCAGATTTAACCAATGAAGTTGTTTTGGCGAAATCAGCGCTGCAGATTTTGATAAAATGATCATAGAGACGAAATAAGCGCTGCATTTAAGAATGTTTAGGTGTTATACTGCTCATTGTTGAATAAGCATGATAAAAAAACAGGCTGGATGATTTTAAATCATCCAGCCTGTTTTTAAATATTAATCAGAAATCGATTTAGATCTCTTTCATCAAAAATCGTCCTGTTCTGCGGGTCCTTTGAGTCAACAGAATGTTCCTTCCGGCAGTGGTTTTGGTAACAATTTCGTCGTTAATGCCTCGGATGGTGAGCAGCTCCAGCCCGTCATTGTAAGTTACTTTAAAGTCGTTACCCAATTCGTCCAATGCCCCGGCCAGATAGCGCGTATTATCCACGCACACGGAAATGCTGATAGCCGAACTTTGAATTAAAGCTACTTTTAGTCGGTGCTTAGTCATCACAGCAAAAGCTTTTGAAAGACTTTCTTCGAGTACAAACGAGAAATCGCGTGGACGAACCGTTACTAACACCTGGTTTTTCCGTAAAATGAGTACAGGTACATCAATCGGTTTCTCGGTGGTGGCTTTAATTACTGATCCGGCTTCGGTAGGGCTGCCAAACGGACGGACATAAAGCGGAATATGTTTGTTTTCGAGTGGTTTGATTGTTTTAGGGTGAATAATCTGTGCACCGCTGTAAGCCAATTCCACGGCATCGAGGTAAGTCAACTCAGGAATATGTACTGTGTTTTCAAAAATACGAGGATCGGCATTCAGTATTCCGGGAACATCTTTCCAAATGGTAACACTCTCGGCATTCAGCAGGTTTCCAACCACGGCAGCCGAATAATCCGAACCTTCGCGGCCTAATGTTGTAGGATCGCCTTTAATGTTAGCTCCGATAAATCCTTGTCCGATATAAATCCGATTCTTTGTGAAATCGGCCGCTTGCTGCAGGCGCACCTGCGATTCGTCCATGCGCACATTGGCTTCGCGGTAGTTGCTGTCGGTCACAATCAGTCCGCGTAAATCGAGCCATGCATTGTCAATGCCCGAGTCGGCAAGGAATGTGGATACTATTTTCGTGGAAATAACCTCACCATAGGATACCAGGCGGTCGTACCAGCGATCATAATCATCGCCTACACCTTCGGTAATATATATTTTCAATTCGTCAAAAAAAGGTTTTACGGCTGCTTTACCAATTTCAGGATTGGCAAATAATTCGGTGATAATTTCGTGGTGATACGCTTCCACTTCAGCCAGTTTCTCGAGTGAACCCTGATGGTTGGCTTTCATAAAACAATCGAGTACCACTTCCATGGCATTGGTGGTTTTTCCCATGGCCGAAACCACGATAAACAGATTGTCATTTACTCCTGAAACTATGCGGGCTATGTTACGGATTCCCTCTGCCGAGCGCACCGATGCGCCACCGAATTTATATACTTTCATTTTTATTGTTACGAATTAGCCACATTTTATTTTTGGTGGGCAAAATTACAAAAAATATACTAATCACCACATCTTCATATCATCATATTTTCACATCACCATATTACCACATCATCACATTAATCAACCACTTTCACGCATATTAATTTGTCATACCGTTCGCCCCACGGACGATGATAAACGTAAATGGTATATTCGTTGCCGGTTTGCCAATAGCTGCCATCCACGCGTTCTGCTGAACCTTTCTGCTGACCTTTGGGTACAAACCAGTATTGATAGTTGTAACCACCTTGTTTTAGCAGAATAGTCTGGCTATAGCTTTCGGTCTTATTGTCATATTTAAGTCGCGAGATATCATTCAACAGGTTGTAATTAAACTCACCACCCAAATAGAGTTGTCCATCAAAGAAAGGTTGTTTTACGGGCAAATTGAAGTGTACCGACATATAATCGGCTTCCGTATTGTTATCCTGTGCACCTTGAAGATTAATGACAAACTTACCATTTACATCTTTATCGGAAGTGTACGTTTTGGAAGTCTGGATCTTATTGTCGTAGAGGAAAACATCGTAATGTGGGCGTGTATAATTCGCCGCAGCAACTCCTTCGCCGGCTGCATAAACCGATGACATGTCAAAGCGGTGATATTCATTTCCTCCTTCAAAAATCAGAGCGACATTGTTGATGTAACTCAATTTGGATCCCGATAAATAAGTTGGCTTAATATCCGTTACCTGATTGTCAATGCGGTTGTTTTGCCTGACTACCACCTTTATTTCTGAAGCCGGGTCACGCACCGGATAGCCGTTCAATAATACGTCGAAATCCAGTTGCTGTGACTTTCCGGCCAGTTCCGTGTCTGTATTTCCACGAATAGTCGCCGTAACGCCGATACGCGGTTCGACGATGGAAAAGCAAGCTTGTGCAATGGGTTTGCCCGTCTGGTTATCTTCGTAAATTATCACCACATAATTTCCCGAAATTTTAAACCCCAAATCATTATTGGGCAGTTGGAATGAATAATGTGTGTAAAGGTAAGTGGTGTTCAGTGAAGTAACATAGTCGGTGATGTTGGCGGTGGTAAACCCGCTCAGGTACTCGTTAGAGTTGAGATCCGAGGGAGTCCAGTCGGCATTGCAATGCAACACTTTGTAGCTGTACGAATGAGCTTCGTGCGACATTTCGTCGAAACTGACCTGCATGATATCCGAACTGTTCAGCTTCATGATGGGTAAACCCAGTTTTTCGCCCACCAGGCCAATTTGCAGGGTTTTAATATTCGGTTGAAAAATTTGTGTTCGGAAAGCTATTTGAGCACTTAAGGCAAAACTCAGAATCAGAAGAGGAAATAACAGGATTTTTTTCATACTGCTTTTGTTAATGGGAAATGGGTTTGCAATTTTCCTGCCACAAAAATAGAGAAATTAAGGGAAACAACAGAATATGAATGAATAAATTGTAGTACAACTGTTTTGTATCAAACAATAACCGATGTCAAATTCTGATAAATCGGAATCTTTGCTGTACTTCCATTGGCAAATTTTCCCTACATTTGTGGAACAAAAAAAGATCAAACCATGCCACCTTTAGCCGAACGACTTCGCCCGCAAACACTCGATAATTATATAGGACAAAAACATCTTGTAGGCGAAAATGCCATTTTGCGCAAGATGATTGAATCCGGCCATGTTGCGTCTTTCATCTTGTGGGGACCTCCGGGTGTGGGTAAAACTACCTTGGCAAAGATTATAGCTAATAAGCTGGAACGTCCGTTTTATACCCTGAGTGCTGTGACCTCGGGCGTAAAGGATGTGCGCGAGGTGATTGAAAAGGCGAAAGCTAACCGTTTCTTTTCACAAGCTAATCCGATTCTTTTTATTGATGAAATTCATCGTTTCAGTAAATCGCAGCAAGATTCGCTGCTGGGTGCTGTTGAAAACGGTACGGTTACGCTTATTGGTGCTACGACCGAGAATCCTTCGTTTGAGGTCATTACGCCGTTGCTTTCGCGTTGTCAGGTGTATGTGCTTAAGTCGTTGGATAAAGAAGATTTGCTGGAATTGGCTCATCGGGCTATAACTACCGACATTGAGCTGAAGAACCGGGAGATCGTGCTGCAGGAAACAGAATCGTTGTTGCGGTTTTCGGGAGGTGATGCGCGGAAGCTGTTGAATATCCTGGAGCTTGTGGTTAATGCTGAAGAATCAGGAAAAGTAATTTTTACCAACGAAACAGTTACGGAACGTTTGCAGCAAAACCCATTGGCATACGACAAAGATGGCGAAATGCACTACGATATTATTTCTGCATTTATCAAATCCATCCGTGGCAGTGATCCCGATGCTGCCATTTATTGGTTGGCACGCATGGTGGCGGGTGGGGAAGACCCTAAGTTTATTGCCCGCCGGTTAGTTATTTCGGCTGCCGAAGATATTGGTTTGGCCAATCCCAATGCTTTATTGCTTGCCAATGCTTGCTTTGATGCTTTGCAGAAGATCGGTTGGCCCGAAGGTCGCATTATTCTGGCAGAAGCCACGGTTTATCTGGCTTCGTCGCCCAAAAGTAATTCGGCTTATCTGGCTATAGATGATGCGCTTGCTTTGGTGGAACGTACCGGGAACTTGCCTGTGCCATTGCATTTGCGCAATTCGCCAACTAAACTGATGAAAGCATTGAACTATGGCAAGGAGTATAAATACTCGCACGATTTCCCGAATCATTTTGTGGAACAGCAATTCATGCCCGACGAACTCACCCAGGAGCGCATTTGGAAAGTGCAAAATAATCCGGCCGAGAGCAAACTCGGCGATTGGTTGAAAATATTATGGAAAGGGAGATATTGATATATCTCCCTTTCTTCTGAAAACTAACACCTAAAAAACCAATCAAGCCAGAACCAAAAAGTGAGCACGCAAATAACGCAAACACCGCAAATTTTCGCAAATCACATAAATATTAAATAAATTGGAGCTCTCATTATAGTTATTTGTTTCATTTTAATCTAGATTACAAATCATTGAGAATTTTGTCAAAAAACAGAATATAAAAATTTGCGATTATTTGCGGTATTTGTGTGATTTGCGTTCTAATAATTCAAGATTGTGCTAGAAAACACACCAATTTGAACGATAGGGTGCTAAAAACCAATCAAGCAATTATTCGATCACAAATGTGGAAATAGATCTTTTTGAAAGAGTAGATTTTATTGATTTTCCGTTCATCCAGATTAGAAAATCTTCGTCTTTATTAGTTTGATTCATAACTACTACGGCAATTGTTCCATCTACATTTTGAAAACCGGTAGCAATAAGAAAACTTTTGCTCGAAGCTACCGAGATCCTTTTGGCTCCGGGCTTAATGAATTTGGAGAAATGGCCAATGTAATAGAATTCACTATTGTAGATTAATTCATCTGTTTTTGTGTTGTAGTGAACAGGGGCAAAGCAAAAATTCTGTACGTGATTTGGTCCACCTTGTTCGTCCAACAGGATATTCCAATCGGTCCAGCCTACAGTTCCGTTGTTGAAATCGTTGATCATTGACTCACCGTAATGTTCGCCATGGCTCCAGTTATTTACGTTATTCAAATCGAAATTGCCAATACAGCCTTCGGTAAACATAAGATTTTTGTCAGGAAATGATTCATTTACACGTTGTACATTCTCGAATTGTTGATTGCCTCCACTCCAGTTTTCGTACCAGTGAAAACCAGTTCCCCAAATGTACTTTGCAGCTTCTTTATCACTGTAGGTCTCGTTTGCGCGTTGTACCATCATATCGCGATTGTGATCCCAGACAATGATTTTCTTGCTCTCCATTCCTGCTTTTTTCAGGGTTGGTCCTAAAAAGTTCTTTACAAATTCTTTTTCTTCATAGGCTGAGAAAATGCACGATTCCCATGTTTGTTTTGCCATAGGCTCGTTTTGTACTGATAAACCCCAAACAGGAATGCCATTTTTCTCATATTCCCGAATGAATTTCACAAAATAATTTGCCCACGACTGATTATACTCCGGCAATAATTTACCGCCGTGCAACATGTCGTTGTTGTCTTTCATCCATGCCGGAGGACTCCATGGACTTACGTATAGTGTCAGCTTTCCACCGGCTTCAGTAATAGCTTGCTTGATAAACGGAATGCGGTATTTTAAATCGTGGCTCACGCTAAAGGTTTTCAACGCAGCATCTTTATCTTCAACATATGTGTAACTGTCACTTGAAAAATCGCAACTGTTGATGTTTGTTCTGGCCAGTGTGTATCCAATTCCATCAATAGGATTGTAATACGATTTCAGAAACGCTTTTTGCTTTTCAACCGGCATTTTTGCAAATGTTTCGGCTGATGCATCGGTTAATGCGCCACCAATGCCTAATAGTGTTTGAAACTTTTTGTTTTGGTTTACATAAATGCTGGTTTCCACTTCTGCTGGTTGACTCTGTTTTTCGAATTGAAGTTCTCCAACGTATGACAATCGTAAATTCCCGGTTTCAGAAGTAGTGTATTGTTTTGCCGTTTGTACAGTGGTAATCTCCTTTGCGTTGATATATAAATTGCTACAGAGTAATGCGGTTGCAAGAAGAAATATATGCTTTCTCATTTTGTTTTATTGTTTTTTTAAATTCCTTTTTTATTCCTTTTTGAAAAAACTACCATACATAGGTTGCAACTGCTCCGGCTACTAAGTTGTGAGTAACTATTTTCTTGTTGAATTGTATATTGAACGTTTGCGTTGAATTGCTCTCGTTAAGTACTATCAGTACTTTTTTTCCGGTAGGAGTGAGGTAGGCCACATTGGGTAGATTGGTTACCACGCTCGATTCAATTCGGACAGATCCCATGGGCACAAATTTAGACGCATGACCAATGATGTAATAGGCTACGTTACGCGATACATTGTTGCCAATAGTTAATGCTCCTAAACAGGTTCCACAACCACCGTCGGTATGTGGATAATAGTTTGGGTCGGAGGCTAGATTCCATTCAATAACATTTTTACTCCAGTTTCGGGGAGCACCAATAATCAGGTTTTTCACGTGCCATTTCAAATCTTCGGCAAAATTACCGGGTGCACCTACCCACTGTTCGGTGAAGTACACATTTTTGTCGGGATATGCATTATGAACAGTAGTGAGTGCAACTATATTACCACCGTAGAGGTGAAAAGCTGAGCCATCGCTATATTTGCGTGCATCCGGATCGTTAAGTACCGTTAGCGGGTAGCTGTACATGTCGCAATTGTGGTCGTAAAGGATAATCTTTGTTGTAATGCTCGCTTTGGCAAACTCGGGTCCCAGATAGTTCTTTACAAATAGCGCCTGATCTACTGCCGTCATATACATACTCGGATTATTGTCAGGATTCAGTGGTTCATTTTGAATAGTAATGGCATCAATAGCTATCCCCTGGGCCTTCATAGCCTGAATATATTTCACAAAATAACGAGCATAAACTCCAAAGAACTCTTGTTTCAGGCTACCACCTTTTGCACTTTTGTTTGTTTTCATCCATGCCGGAGCCGACCAAGGCGATGCCAAGATCTTAATATTGGGATTAATCGCTACTACCGATTTTAATACAGGAATCAAATCAGTTGAATCAGGTTTGATGCTGAAATACTGCAAAGTAGTATCAACTTTTGACGGATCAATATCGTCGTACGAAAACACGGATGAACTCAAGTCGGATGCACCAAGGCTAATTCGTAAATAGCTGGTACCTATGGCCGTGCTATCGTTCGAAAAAAGTTCTTTGACTAAGTTTGACTTGTCTGTCGCAGCCAATTTATTAATCAAAAAGGCACTTCCCCCTGTCATGGCAAATCCAAAACCATCCATAGTTTGATATTTCGTGAGGGAGTCGACAGTAATTGATGGATTAGAATTTAAAACAGCAGAGAAATTCAATATATCTTTTTGCTTCTTCAAATACAATGAATTACTTGGACTAGTCAACCAACAATCAACATTAGATTTGGTGATTTTTGAATCATCGGGCTTTGGTTGTACAATTTCATTCCCTGTTGCACAACTTGAAAGTAATGCAAGTGATGAAATTAATGCAATTTTAGGAATAAATAAATTCAGAATTCTTTGTTTACTAAGCATATAAATTTTGTTTGTCTAATAAATTATTGAAATACCCGAACGTAATCAACGATCATGCGTTGAGGAAAAATCGTTGTGGCATCAGGATTTCCGGGCCAGTTTCCACCAACTGCTACATTCATAATAAAGAAAAATGGTTTGTTGAAAGGGTAATCTCCATTTACCTGCGATTTGTTGGCTGTAAAAAACAATACATCATCTATCAGAAAGCTCAATTTATCTGCTTCCCATTTCAGACTGAAGACGTGAAATTTATCGTTGAACGTTTGAGTATTTAATACGTAATTACCACCGATGTGGGTACTTGCGCCTCCTGCAGCACCCCAATGAATAGTGCTATATATTTTTTGTGGTTCATGTCCCAGCAGTTCCATAATATCAATTTCGCCGCATGCAGGCCATGCTGTTGTACTTATATTATTTCCCAGCATCCACAATGCAGGCCATATTCCCTGACCTTTTGGAAGTTTGGCTCTAAAATCTATTCGTCCGTAGGTGAATGTTTTCTTATCTTTCGAAATCATTCTGGCAGAAGTGTAATTGTTGCCTTCTTTTGTTTCTTTCCGCGCTTCAATTACCAGGTAGCCACCAGTTGTATAAGCATTTCTGCTTGAGTTAGTATAATACTCCAATTCATTATTTCCCCAACCTGATCCGCCGGTGTCGTACGACCAATTTGAAGAATTAATTGTATTAGAAGTAAATTCGTCACTCCATACCAAGCTCATTCCCGGATAACTTGTTGCCCCAGCGTAGCCGCTTCCGTCAACTGGCAAATAAGTGCCATAATTCTGGATGGTACCAACAGCTTTTCCCGTTCCCGAAATAGCTGCATTTGTAGGAGAACTTATTTCAAAATTAAAAGTCTGATCGGGTTGACGAAGACTATCTTTCAATACAGTAACATCCACATATGCACTTAATTTATTTGCAGGGATGGTGAGTGTTCCTGTTAGTGCAGTATAATCTTTACCCGCAAGTGCTGTTGCGTCAGTAGTTTTATAATTTACAGTAATTGCTTTCGAATTTGTAGGTATAA
>DATFAW010000242.1:0-3304 GCA_035254165.1 Paludibacter sp. | reverse complement strand
TCTCTCTAATTTTAATTAAACATATGATTTCGTGAATAAAATTGACCATTTCAACACTAAAATATCAGAAACAAAATCAAAATTACATGACCTCCTGCTCAAAATGCATCGAATGGCTATCAAAAATTAGCTACCTTTGCCAGACCAAGCAAAAAAGCATATGAAATCACATATCCAACAACTTACATCGGAGTGTAACGATTACGTAGTTAATTGTTATCATCACTTGCATGCCCACCCCGAGCTTTCATTTCATGAATTTGAAACAGCTATGTTTATCCAAACCGAATTAACCAAAATAGATATCTCTTTTCGGGCAGGAATAGGTGGTACGGGTATTTTAGGGAAAATTGAAGGTCAAAACCCTGGCAAGAGAGTAATTGCACTGCGTGCTGACATGGATGCTTTGCCTGTTTGCGAAACAGTAGATCTACCCTGGAAATCGGCGAACAAAAACGTGATGCACGCATGTGGACACGATGCCCATACAGCTTGTTTACTTGGAGCTGCAAAGATTCTGCAACAACTTAAAAATGATTTTGAAGGAACAATACTATTGATATTTCAACCGGGCGAAGAAAAAGCGCCCGGCGGCGCCCGACTTATGCTTGAAGATGGGTTGTTTGATGAAACAGAACCCGAAATGATATTAGCTCAACATGTTTCTGTCGATTTCCCAACCGGAACAATGGCTTTTTTATCGGGAAAGATAATGGCTTCGGCCGACGAGATTCATCTGAAAATACACGGAAAAGGTGGACATGGAGCATTGCCACATCTTTGTAATGATACTGTGTTAGCGGCTTCGCAAACCATAGTTGCACTCCAGCAAATCCGAAGTCGGCTCTGCCATCCGCTTACATCCATGGTATTAACCTTTGGCAAATTGATTGCCGACGGAGCAACTAATGTCATTCCACATGAAGTGCTGCTTTCGGGCACTTTCCGTACTTTTGATGAGGAGTGGCGTACAGAGGCAAAAGAGCATATCCGCAGAATTATCAATGAAACCTGTGCCGCACATGGTTGCACTACCGAAATTGACATCCCCGACGGTTACCCTTGTGTCGTAAACGACGAAGAAATTACTTCGAAAGCGCGAAGTTTCGCTACAGAATGGGTTGGTGAGGATAAAATACGAAGCCTTGAAACGCGTATGACTTCAGAAGACTTCGGTTTCTTTACACAGAAATACCCTTGCACTTTCTTTCGGTTCGGAGTTAAAGGCGAGATAAATGCAAATACCGGTGGACTACATAGTTCCACCTTTCAGATTGATGATAAAGCGCTGGAAACAGGGATGGGTGGAATGGCGTGGTTGGCGTGGAAATTTATGAAAGAAGGCCCCAAACCCTTAAAGGGGATCTAGGAATCACTTTATAAAAAGAGGTCAAATGTAGCTATTCGAATTTATATTATTCATTTCAGATTTCCTCTTCTTCATTTTCCTTCTCTACTTCATAATGATATACTTTGGCATACAGAGTTTCTTTTATTAACTCAAAGTGCGTAGTGGCAAAATGATTATTGTTACTCATAATCAAGGTTGGCAACAGAAAGTCACCGCCTTCGTAAGGTGGTTGCGCATAATTGTGAGACGAGACTATGTAACCGAGCCTTTCATAAAACTTTATACGGCGAATAGCAGTGGGATTATTCGGCATTTCCACTTCGAGTACTATTGTCAGATCAGTTTTCGACCTTAAGATTTGCATGGCTTCAGTTCCAAAATGTTTACCTCGCAGGCTAGGACTTATAGCAAAATGTTCAATATAACAGAACTTATCAAACAGCCAGTAATTCAGGAAACCTACAAACATATTGTCCTGAACCAAAGCACAAGCATATAATCGCTTTTCGTAGCTCAACTCATACTCAAGATTAGCCCAACTTCTGCGTTCAGCTGGAGGAAAAGCCAATGCATACAAATTGAATAAATTTGTAAAGAATGGATCAGAAACACTATTAATCCGATGAAAAGTAAGCATATTTTTTATTTTAGGCTTAGACAAAAAACAGCTACAGCATGCTTTTTAATTCTTAACAAAGAATACTGAAAAATGTTCAATAATATCGCCATTTTGCATAGACCACTCCATTGCGAAACGATAAAAAAAACGTACTTTTGCGATCAAATTCAATTAAAGAAATTTTTATATAATCAATATATTAACTAAACAAGAAAAGTATGATTTATTCGCACGAAGTAGAACACATGTGTGTTGTAAAAAAAGGCCCAAATCATGGACCAGCACCCATACCTGAAGAAGGCAAATGGGTAAAATCGAAAGAAATAAAAGACATTTCAGGTTTAACTCACGGTGTGGGTTGGTGTGCTCCGCAACAAGGCGCATGTAAACTGACTTTGAACGTTAAAGAAGGTATTATCGAAGAAGCTTTAGTTGAAACTATCGGTTGTTCAGGTATGACTCACTCGGCTGCTATGGCTGCTGAAATCCTTACCGGAAAAACTATCCTTGAAGCATTGAATACTGACTTAGTATGTGATGCAATCAACGTAGCGATGCGCGAATTGTTCTTACAAATTGTTTACGGCCGTACACAATCTGCTTTCTCTGAAGGTGGTTTGCCAATCGGTGCAGGTTTGGAAGATTTAGGTAAAGGCTTGCGCTCGCAAGTTGGAACTACATTCAGCACAAACAAAAAAGGTGTTCGTTATTTGGAATTAGCCGAAGGTTATATCAGCCGCATGGCATTGGACGAAGACGGTGAAGCTTGCGGATACGAATTCGTACGCGTAGGTCCAATGTTGGACTTAGTAAAAAAAGGAGTAGATGCTAACGAAGCATTGAAAAAATCTACGAGTACTTATGGTCGTTTTGCAAATGCTGCAAAATATATCGATCCACGTCACGAATAGTGTCAATTCATAATTCACAATTCATAATTCATAATTATGGGGCAAGACAATACGGTAGTTGTAAAAAGCAAAGCGTTTGCAATTAGAATTATTCGTTTGTACCAGTTCCTTCAAAACGAAAAGAAAGAATATACTTTATCCAAACAACTTCTTCGTAGTTGAACCAGTATTGGAGCCAATGTGAAAGAAGCAATCAGAGGATTCAGCAAGAAAGATTTTCGTTTTAAATTAGGCATTGCTCTTAAAGAGGCAAGCGAATCGGAGTATTGGCTTGAATTACTTTTTGAAACTGAATATATTTCTGAAAAACAATTTCAAAGTATGAGTGAAGATTGCGTTGAAATAATTAAAATTCTAACAGCAATTCTGAATTCAAGCAAAGACTCCGAAACAAACTGATTTTATTATGAATTATGCATTATA
>DATFAW010000241.1:0-5863 GCA_035254165.1 Paludibacter sp. | reverse complement strand
GATTTCCCGACCGATACATTACAAGCATGTACAGGCATGTTGCAAATAAACAAGTGTTTAGGTTTTCAACCAGTAGAAGTTTATAAAGGTAAGACTGATTATATAGCTGTTGTTGAACGTGAGGAGCTTGTACGTAACCTTGAGCCTAATTTGAACGAAATAGCAAAGTTACAAGCCCGTGGGTTAATCGTAACATCCCGTGGAGACTCTGTTGATTTTGTTTCACGTTTTTTTGCTCCCCAATCGGGCATTGATGAAGACCCGGTCACTGGTTCAGCGTATACATCCCTGATACCATTGTGGTCGGAGAAACTTGGAAAGCGCGAAATGAATGCGAAGCAATTGTCGAAACGTGGAGGGCAACTGATCTGTGTAAACAAGGGCGAGCGGAGTTTGATTGGCGGCCAGGGCAGGTTATACCTAACGGGTGAGATAAGTATTGAATAATATCTGAAATCAATTACGAATAAATGCCCTTTAAAATAAATTTACTGACATGAACAAGAGAATACTCATAACAGGTGCAAGCAAAGGCATTGGCCTTGCTTTGGCAAAACTATTTCTGGAACACGATTACCACGTTATTGGAACCAGCAGAAATGGTAAAATTGAGGGTTTGATTCATCCTCATTTGGATGTGGTTAAGCTTGATCTATCCGACTCAGCAAGTATTGCAAGTGCCGTGAAAACCATAAAAGAGAATTATACGCTGGATATTTTGATAAATAATGCGGGAATCGGACCCGATTTGGACACCGGTTTGCCGGAAGAAAAAACCTTTCAACAGACATTTCAGGTAAATGTAACCGGAACGGTTTTTTTTACCGAGTCATTGCTTGAAATCATGCGCGAAGATGGCAAGGTCATAAATATTTCGTCTATGATGGGTTCGTTGGAAAAATGCAGGCGCAGCGATTCCGTGGCCTACAGAATGTCGAAAAGTGCCTTGAATATGTACACTAAAATTTTATCGAACAGATTGAAGGGAAAGCTGAAAGTGGCAGCAGTGCATCCGGGTTGGGTAAGAACAACTATTGCAAAAGCAAATATTACTGAAGGAAGACTTTCTCCGGAAGAATCGGCAGCTAAGATCTTTGATTTTGTAACCGGTAATTTTGAAACGGGTACGTTTTGGGATATCGAATCGCAATCGGTAATAGGTTGGTAAAATATCCGGTTTCTTGTTGTTTCTGGTTTATAGTCAGATAATTAACCGGAGTCATTGGAGAAACCAATAATTTGTATCAGAATATGACTAGAAATGAATTGAAAATAATAAAGAAGATTGGCAAAGGGAAATCGGGAATCTCATTTCTGGCAGAATCGCCTATCGGCTTAGTGGTTTTGAAAGAGATGCACGATGAATTTATCCCTTATTATCAATTCAATAAAAATAAGGTAGAGCTGGAATTGGAATCGTATGATTTGCTTTCGAAATACGACTTTCATATTCCAAAGCTAATAGATTATGATATAGAAAAGGATTATCTCATCAAAGAATATATCGAAGGACAAACTGTTACGGAGAAATTAATCGAAGCACCGTTGGAGGATGACTTGCTTTTGAAAGTATTGCAACTAGAGCTTGTTTTGAAGGCGGATAATATCAATATCGATTATTTTCCGAGCAACTTTGTAATGCAAGGTAACACTCTTTTTTACATTGACTATGAACATAATCTTTATTCCGATGAATGGAATTTTAGCAATTGGGGTATTTATTATTGGCTGAATCGCGAGGGCATGACCAATTATATGCGAACAAACGATCTCAGCTGTATAAATACTCCCGGAACAGGGAAACCTTTATTGACAGATAGGCTTGAGGATGTCAGAAACCGCCTGATTAAGCGTTTTTGTAGTGAGTTTTGCTAATGAATACTTCAATTATGGATTTATAATCAGATTATTAAAATAAAGTAACTAACTTAAAACATAAAATTATGCCGTACGTAAATGTAAAAGTCGTCAAACAGCAGGTTACTAAGCAACAAAAAGATTTGCTGATAAGTGGTTTAATGGATATTATTGTAGATATCATGGGGCGCAATCCGGATCTGACAGTTATTACTGTAGATGAAATAGATCAATCGAATTGGTTTATAGGAGGAAAATCCATTGATAATTCAGTGCATGACAAGTGCACCAGCGTTGAGATACGGATTTCAAGAGGAACCAGCTCACCTGAAGAAATGGCGCTTGTAATAAAAACCGGAAAGGAATTAATGCATAATGTACTTGGTTCGTGTGATAAAACGAATTATTTTATAATCAATGAGCTAAATCCTGATAGTTGGGGATTCGATGGTATATCCATGACAGTTAGAAATATGATGGAACAATTATAATTTGCATTTTTAAGAAAGATTCTATGGATATTTTAATACGAAAAGCGACTGAAAATGATTTTGAAAAAGTCTATCCGTTGTTTGAGCAACTTTGGCCTAATAAGGAGTTAGATAAAGAGGCGCTCAGGACTGTGTTTAACCGGGGAGTGAATTCAACTACCGACGAACTGTTCTGTCTTGACTGTTCAACCGGGGTGATCGGATTTTGCGCCTATGCCATTGTGAACAATCTGTGGCAAGCTGGATATATTTCCTACATGTATGCCATGGTGGTGGATGAAAAATACCGCGGAAAAGGTTATGGTACCAAGCTAATTCAGGAAGCAATCGAGGATTCGAGAAACAAGGGATTAAAACGTCTGGAGCTTGATTCGGGATTTCATCGCGAAAAAGCACATGAATTTTATATCAAGCTGGGATTTGAGAAAAGAGCATTTCTGTTTTCACATTCACTGCAATAAAAGCTACGCAATATCATCGTGAAGAGTAATGCCGAACAATTAGGGAGTCGTGGATATGTTGCTGAGGGAGTGGAGAATGATTATCAGGACACTTCATTTGAACAACGAATAAAACTGCTAAAAAGTAAACTTCCTACCGACAGGACGCTTGGTGCCAGATTATTGGCCGGATATTCGGATTCAAGCGCAATAGATTATCTGATTGATGGTTTAAAGATCGAAAAGAAACTTTATCCGAAGATTGAAATAAGCAATTCACTTGTTTCTTTCGGACGAGATGCTGTTGTGCCCTTGATTACTTTATTAGGTAAGGTTGGTGGCAATCAGCATAGTGAAGTTCCGGTTGGGCGTTTTAAAAAAGAGAGCTATCCCCTGCCCCGTGATATTGCTGGCAGAACACTTATCCGGATCGGAACGGTTGCTTTGCCCTATTTACTCGAAGTGTTAGGTACCCATGATTTGATTCAACTAAGCGAGGCAATTGATGCAATCGGATTCATCTGTTTTTACGATTATCAGACAAATGTGTTTGGTTTACTTAAAGATTGCTTTTATAGAAACAATACCCACGATTTAATTAAGTGGAAAATACTTCGGGCTATGGGTGCATTCCCCGAAAGCGAATCATTTCTGAAAGAACAGTTGGAGCTAAGTCCGGCTTGTTTAAAGGATGAAATAGAGCGCAGTTTATCATTAATAGTAAAATGAACGGTATAATATGGCCTTTGAATATGGTACATTCCGTCACTAAGTGCAAAGAATATAAATTCAATATTTAAAATCAGAATTATGAGTAGAGAAGAAAATCAGAGTGTTTGCCCTGTCGAAATTGCCGGAGGGCTTGATAACTCGTTTAGGAGATTATTGCAAAATCCGAAGAAAATAATGAAACCTTTTATTCGTAAAGGAATGACGGTTCTTGACTTAGGGTGTGGACCAGGCTTTTTTTCAATTGAAATAGCTAATTTATTGGATGGTTCAGGCAAAATTATTGCTGCAGACTTACAAGATGGAATGCTTGAAAAAGTAAATAAAAAGATTACTGGAACGGAATTAGAGCAAAGAGTAGAATTGCATAAGTGTGGGAAAAATGAAATTGGCCTTACCGGATCTGTCGATTTTGTTTTATGTTTTTACATGATTCATGAAGTTCCCAGCCAGGATAATCTTTTCAGGGAGTTGAAATCAATTTTAAAGCCCGATGGGAACGTCTACATAATCGAACCAAAGATTCATGTTTCAAAGCAAGCGTTTGAAGCAATGGTTGATAGACTAAAGCACGTTGGATTTGAAATCATTGATAGACCCAACGTGTTTTTTAGCCGGACGGTATTATTGGCTATTAAAAAATAAACATGTGCTGATGAATATCGACAAATAACAAGCACATATACTATTAAAATTACAATCATAAATTTATTTATAGAATGAGAAAGATTATTGTTATTCTGGTTTTAATCGTCTTTTGTAAGAGTGCTTTTACTCAAAACCTGTTGCCCACCGTTTGGCAAATAAGTTTTGCCGATACTGTAAAGAACAGCAAGGTTCAGTTCAACTCCCGTAACTGGAAACCCGTAAATATGTATTTATCCTGGGAAAGGCAAGGTTTCTCAGCCATACAGGGCAAATGCTGTCTGACTACCGGTTTTGCTGTTTCAACTGACCTTACAGGTAAAGAGTACGATCTGAACCTTGGGCTCCATTGCGATGTCAGTGCAGTTTATATCAATGATGTTTTAATTTGCCGGAACCTTTCGAATAATTTCTGGACAAACCGTAATTCGAAATCTACCTACTCCATTCCGGCTAACTGCCTTCGTGCCGGTAAGAATAATCGTATTGAAATATTTGCTTCGGGATTATCGTACACCGGTGGACGAAGCTATACTACCTGTTCTGTTTCGCCTAAAAATTCCACCCAATCTGAAGCTGTAAAGATTAACATCACCAAAAAGGATCATCTTTTTAAAAAGAATGGGAATGACATTTTATTGCAATTAAAATATACTGCTTTAAAGTCCGGGCAACTTACTCTGTGCGTTGTGAATGATTTTCATGATACGCTGTTTACCCGGAATTACAAGGTGAACGCTATTGACAGTCTCATTTCGGTTGATTTGAGTAAAGTATTGACCAAGCCCGGGTTTTATGAATGTACTGCCACCATGCATGCTGTTGGTTATGCTGCCGGTACCCAGTGGCTGGCCGTATCTCCCACCGAAATAGCCTGTAAAACAAAGAACAACCCCGGTTTAAAACAATACTGGGCAGATGCCCTGGATGAACTTAAAACCGTTGCCCCGGATTTTAAAATGCATAAAGTAGATAGCCTGAGTGTCGGTTTACGGGATGGATATGTGGTGGAAATGCGATCGTTAGGAAACCTCGTTATCCGTGGCTATTATTTTGTTCCCCGTACAGATGGAAAACATGCTGTAGTGATGCAGGTACCCGGTTATGGTTATGGATTTCAGAATCTCAAATCTTTCCTTGATAGTAAAGAGAATGTTGCCGAACTGGCGCTTTGTGTTCGTGGGCATGGCATTAGTGCCGATGTATTTAATCCGGGCTTCGGTGTGCCGGGCATGTGGGGTTATAAGCTTTATAGCAAGACCGAAAATGCATACCGGAGTATTTATATGGATTGCGTAAGGGCAGTAGAATTTTTGAGAAGCCGTCCCGAAATTGATTCCACCAAAATAGGCGTTATGGGTGCAAGCCAGGGAGGAGGGCTTACGTTGGCAACAGCTGCTTTATGTGGAAATAAGATTTCAGCCTGTGCCTATTTCGATCCTTTTCCATGCGATCAGCGTGAAGTTATAAATATTCGTACCATTTGCAGGATGGAGCTAAATTCTTACCTGCGTTACTACAATCAACCTTGTTCGTTCGAAGAAGCTTTGCAAATACAGGATTTGATCGATTCAAAGAATCTGGCACCGTGGATTACCTGTCCGGTGTTTTATTCCACCGGTCTTTTTGACGATGATTGTCCTTCGCATATCGGCTTTGCAGCTTACAACAAAATACAGGCAACCAAAGAATTTAAAATAT
>DATFAW010000240.1:0-3285 GCA_035254165.1 Paludibacter sp. | reverse complement strand
AAATCCAAGCTTCGCCAGTTGGTGGATTCTCTTCTTTACTAATGAAATATTCGAGAAGCACAAGGCTTATTTTAAATGTGAAATTTATTAGACTTCAGAACTCAATATATCTTCTTTGAAAGAGCAAGCTCTTGAATCTATCAGCTCTTTTTTCTTTGAAAGGAAAGTATCTGGCATCTGGTGGAGGAGTGTTTTTTTTATCTGTTAATATGTGAGTTTTTGGCAATTTGAAGTTTAATTGTTGCAAAAACGAAAATAGTTTTATAAAATATCGCCCTTTGTGTTACATAATGAGATTAAAATGACTAATTTTGCAGACAAAGGTATTGTGTTATTTGATAAATGTGTCGAAATGATCAAAAATAGGTATTTATGGAAACATTGTGTAGATTTAATGGTTCCGATTGTTACGGAGCCAAAGAGTTGGAGGTTCTGCTGGAATTGAGTTCTTTGTTGAGTAATAAGGAAATTGAACTAAATGAAGTTTTAAAAATTCTAGCATTACATTTAAAGGCCGAACGAATAATTCTGACAGTTTTGAATCGCGAAAATTCTCAAATTACGATTGAAGGATCTTATGGAATTGATGAAAAGAAGAAAAAAGAGGCGATATACCAGATTGGACATGGAATTATTGGTCGCGTGATTGAAACTGGCAAGCAAATTTTGTTGCCGAAAATTGCTACCTCGCATGAGTTTCTGAATCTGACTGATGCAGCGAAAGTTATCGATGGAGTTGATGTGTCATTTATATGTACACCAATACGTTATAAAGATGAAGTGGTTGGGACTTTAAGCCTGCATAAGGTTTACAAACGTAACATTTCGTTTGATTATGACTTGCGGTTACTCAAAATTGTTGGTTCGATGATTGGGCGTACTTTGCGTCGCAGACAGGAATATGCCGAAGAGTTGGAGCAATTACGTTGTGAAAATTCAAATTTGAGAGGCGAGCTTAGAAGCCGCATTATGCCTGATCGAATTAAAGGGAATTCAGGGAAAATGAACGAAGTTTTCTCATTGATTGATAGTGTGGCACCAACCGATGCAACAGTTTTAATACGCGGAGAAAGTGGAGTCGGGAAGGAGTTGGTGGCCGATGCCATTCATTATAGCAGCAACCGGAAGAATAAACCGTTTATAAAGGTCAATTGTGCCGCATTGCCTGAGAGTCTGATAGAAAGTGAATTGTTCGGACACGAAAAAGGTTCGTTTACAGGAGCTTCGACAACCCGCATTGGTCGATTTGAAGCGGCTAATGGTGGCACTATTTTCTTGGATGAATTTGGGGACATTCCGGCTTCCACGCAAGTGAAATTATTACGAGTTTTACAAGAACGGGAAATTGAACGTATTGGTAGTACCAAACCGATAAAAGTTGATGTTCGTATACTTTGTGCCACCAACCGCAATCTGGAAGAACTCATTGCCAAAGATCAGTTCAGGGAGGATTTGTATTACCGCATAAATGTTTTCCCAATCTATATTCCGGCTTTACGCGAACGCATCAACGATATTCCTATTCTGACCGATTTTTTTATTGATAAATTCAATAAACGACATGGAAAGAATATCAAACGAATTACTTCAATGGCTATTGATACCTTGATGGTCTATCACTGGCCGGGAAATATTCGAGAATTGGAAAATTGCATTGAACGCGCTTGTATTCTGAGCACAGATCAGGTTATACGCACGCACAATTTGCCGGCTTCGCTTCAAACTGCGTCTACTTCGGAAACAATGCAGAGCGGCACCCTGGATATTATTTTGGGTAAAATGGAGCAACAAATCATTATCGATGCCCTGATTTCGAGTAAAGGGAACTGCGTGAAAGCTGCTGAGCAATTGGGAATAACCGAACGAATGATGGGAATCAGGATTAAAAAATATGATATTGAACCGAAAAGGTTTAAAGTATAATTCGATAAATAGCAAGCAGCGAGCCATAATTAAATAACTTTATCACCCATTTGACTAATGAACTCAATAACATTCGAATTCTGTGATTTTGAGAATCCCACTCATCTATCTGCCTTGGCGGAATTACTAAATATGTATATGGCCGACCCAATGGGTGATGCTCCGCAATTAAATAAATTACAACAGTTGCGTTTGGTTGATGGACTAGCTAACCATCCATCATCGTTTGTGCTCTTTGAGTTGTGTGATGGTGAAATTATAGGTCTTGCAACTTGCTTTATAAACTTTTCTACGTTTAGGGTAAAATCCTACCTTAATATCCATGATTTTTTCGTCCATCCGAAGTTTAGAGGTAAAGGATTGGCTAATGCCTTAATGCAAGAATTGATTTCCATCTCAAATTCTCGCGATTACTGTAAAATGACGCTTGAAGTACGAGAGGATAATCTGGTTGGACAAGGTCTGTATCGCTGTATGGGCTTTGAAAAGTGCAAACCAAATATGTTGTTTTGGACGAAGATAATAACCCCCAACCCCTAATTTGAACAAGCCAGAACCAAAGAGGTAGAACGCGAATTACGCAACTGGCGCAAATTTACACAAATAAAAACTGATATTTCTTTGATTTTTATAGCACTCTAAACGACTGATATTTTGATAGATATTTGAATAATATGCAAAAAACATACTAATCTGAAAGATAAGGTACTAAAGGAGAACTAATGCGGTGCTGTATAATATCCTTGATGTAATCTATAAAAATTCAATAACCAACCCTTGTTCTCCGTCAGCTGACGGATTAGAGATTGTAATTTATTTCAATATGAAGATCGCGATACCGGTTACAGATAAAGAGTTGCAAAGCAATCGCATTGCCGGTAGCTTAAGTGTTATCGGGTGTTTGTGTATTTACGATACAGAAACACAGGAAGGTAGTTGGATGAAGACACTCGACTTGGCACCTAATATGGGCGAATTGCTTCCTGCTCTTGAACGGAATAATGTTTCAACTATTATTACGAAACAGGTTCAGCCAATGGCGCTTAAGGTGTTGGTGAATAAAGGATTTGATGTGTATAAATCAAAAGGAGATGAATTGGATGCCAATATTCAATTTCTGGCAAATAATGAGTTAATACCCTTTGATATGGAGGCTGCAATGGAATTTGCGACAGTGTGTGGTGGTGAATGTGATGATTGTAAAACGGATTGTACCCCTAACCCCTAAAGGGCAGGGCTGTTAAGTTCTAAAGATTATTTTTAAGAGTTCTTTGACATTATAGTTTGCAAAAATTTCAGTAGCCTGTTTGATGGATTTGCTTTCAGTTTTTAATATATTGAACGCAAAATCTCTCAGTAAAG
>DATFAW010000239.1:0-3910 GCA_035254165.1 Paludibacter sp. | reverse complement strand
ATACTTAGTAATCCAACAAGTAATGAAATAAATGAAACATGTGTTAGCACTGATCCTAAGCTTAAGTGAGTGTAAATTAATAAGGCACCACTTAGACCTTGAAAAATAACAAGGATAAAACAAATTACGCTTAACCGATACAAGTCTGGGCGAATGGAACGATATTTTTTCGAAAAACGAATGAGTAAGAAAAGGAGAATAACTAAGCAAAGGGCAAACAAACGGTGAAAGACATCAATCCAAAAGGCATTACCTACCTCTTGAAAGCTTTCTGTAGGAAAAGGATAACCTCGAAAGGCTCCACCAGACCCCGTTTTTGCTACAAAACCTCCAAAATAAATTGCTGCGTAAAGAAAGATAAAGGTAAACCAAGAGAATTTGGAGAAGGATGAGGGCATATCACCCATGTATTTAATTTTCTTTTCTTCTTGATAAATGACATAGGTCATATTGCATAATGCTGCAAAGGAAATAAGGGCTGTGCCAAGATGGGCAGCTAATAGGTAGTGAGAGAGTGGCATAATAACAGTAAATGCACCTAACGTTGATTCTGCAAGGATACCAAGAACAGCAAAACCAACAAGCCATTTCATTCTTCGTGTTTTATAACGAAACCATGCCATCCCAGAAACAACAAATAATAATATTCCTGCAAGGCCGACAAATATACGATGTGTGTATTCAATTACAGAGTGATAATCAGTAAAATCAGGTAGGAACTTTCCGTTACATAAAGGATAAGTTGTTCCACATCCACTTGCAGAATTTGTCATTGTATCGATAAAGCCATTAATATTTACAAGAAACATGACGACAGCAGCAGTCAATGAAAGCCAAAAATAACGCATCATGACCCTCCTCTTATAAGATTCCAATTACCATTGAAGAGAACATACCTAAAATATAAAATAGGGAACAAACAAATGTTTTCTTAGCCCAGTTGAATTGATCGTCAGGTTCTTTCCATGATCTCCAAGTGCAATAGAGAAGGGCACTGTTAAATATGAGAGCACTGACTAGGTAAACATAATTGAAATTACCAAATTGATAAAGGACTAAAGAGCAAGCAAATAATAGGATCATATACATAAGACTTTGAATTTTTGTAGAGCGTGCCCCTTTTACTACAGGCATCATTGGAATTCCAGCCTTTGTATAATCGTCATTTTTAAATAAAGCAAGTGCCCAAGTATGGGGCGGTGTCCAAAGAAAAATAACCATAAACATTAGCCATGCGGTTGTATCTAAACTTCCTGTAACAGCCGCCCAGCCGATCAAAACAGGAAATGCACCCGCTCCTCCGCCGATGACGATATTTAACGGAGTTCTTCGTTTTAGGATCATTGTATATATAACCGCATAATATAGATACCCTGCAGCATTTAATAGAGCTGTAAGTGGGTTGACAAAAAGATAAGCGATAACGATGGATAAAATCCCTAAAATAACACCAAATGCGAGGACAGATGCTGGTTCAAGCAATCCTGCAGGTATTGGCCGCTTAGCTGTCCGTTTCATAATTGCGTCAATGTCCCGGTCATACCACATGTTTATTGCCGCTGATCCTCCAGCAGCCAGTGAAGCACTTAAAAGCATGGCAACTAACACCGATATGGAGGGTATACCTCTATCTGCAACAAAAGCAGCACAAAGGGAAGTAAAAATAAGCATGATTAATATTTTTGGCTTTGTTACTTCGATAAAAGCAGAAATGGTTTGTGTCCACCGATTAAATCGAGCGGGTGGATCTTGATAAATTTCTTGAGCAATTGACATAGATCCGACACTCCTTTTTTTTGACCAGCTCCGCGAGATAAGTTATGAGAAATTATCTCGCGGAGCCAGCACTTTTTTTATTGAACTTGTGAATTAAATGCCATAATCCAAATGGCACCTGCAACAATGGTGACGGCAAAAATAATTCCTAAAATTAATGACATCACATTGTATCTAGGTCCTTTTCCATCACGAATATGCATAAAGAAGAATAACTGGATCACAAATTGTAAGACAGCTGCGAGCAATATACTAACAATAAGAGCCGTTTTTGTTAATGCATGATTTAAAACCAGAACAAGTGGGATGATCGTTAAGACAATCGATAGAATGAAACCAGTGATGTATGCTTTGATTGTTCCATGGTTTTCATGGGTAGACATGTTACATCACCCCCATTAAATAGACTACTGTGAAGATGAAAATCCAAACAGCATCTAAAAAGTGCCAGTATAAGCTAATAATGGATATTTTGCGTTTTGTGTCAGAGGTAATTCCTTTTTTTAAAAGTTGAACTACCAGTCCAATCATCCAAAAAATACCGAATGTAACATGAAGTCCGTGTGTTCCAACAAGTGAGAAGAAAGAAGTTAGGAAAGCACTTGTTGAAATGGTTGCACCTTCAGCTACCATATTAGAAAACTCATTAATTTCAAGCCCAACGAATACAGCACCTAAAAGCAGGGTAACAATCAGCCAATTTATCAAAGCTTTTTTGTTTCCTTTATTCATTGACAGAACGGCTAATCCGCTAGTAAATGAGCTGGTTAATAGAATAAAAGTTTCAATTACAAAAGTTGGAATTTCAAACTCTTTTGCTGTAAAACCACCATTTGTATGAGTGTGTAAAACAGCATATGCTGCAAAAAAGGTGGCAAATAAAAGAACATCGGTTACAAGAAAGATCCAAAATCCTAATATTTTTAATTCATTTTGGTCAATGTGACCATGATCGTGATGATCATGGCCAGAGCTTTGAGCAGAAATGGTTTGTTGCATCTTTACAACCTCCCTAAAGCTTTTTCAGTTCGCTCGATTTCTTCAACAGGGATCCAGTAATCCGTGTCATATTGGAAGGAACGGGCAAATAATGTAGCGACCACACCGATGAGACCCGCAACACCCATCCACATCCATTCGAACGTAAACCCAAATCCGGCAATAAACCAGAATACAGCCATGATGAATGGAATACCTGTATTTTTTGGCATGTGAATTGGTTCAAGCTTCACAGGTTCTTTCTTATAGCCTTCCTCACGCATTTCTTGTTTCAGATACCACCAAGCATCTCGTCCTTTTACAGTCGGTAATACCGCAAAATTATATACTGGTGGGGGAGACGGAATAGACCATTCAAGTGTCCGGCCATCCCAGGCATCTCCAGTAACATCCCGTTCACCTTTCTTGATACTATAAACGATTTGCCATACTTGGAAGATGAAGCCGATTCCCATTAAGAAGGCACCAACGGTTGAGATCATGTTAAGTGGTGCCCAACCCATATCCCATCCTGCAGATTCGTTGTACGTATAAATCCGGCGTGTCATTCCCATGAAACCAAGGGCATATTGAGGCATGAAGCAAACATAGAACCCGATTTGCCATAACCAGAAACCCCATTTACCTAAGCGATCATTTAATTTAAAACCAAAGATTTTTGGCCACCAATAATACAATCCAGCAAGGTAGCCGAACACAACTCCACCGATTAAAACTTGGTGGAAATGGGCGATAAGGAAGTAACTGTTATGATACTGATAGTCAGCAGGTGCTGCAGCTAGCATTACGCCAGTGGCGCCTCCGACAAGAAAACACGGAACAAATGCATAAAACCAAAGCATTGGCTGTGTAACCCGGATTCGACCGCGGAACATCGTAAATAACCAGTTAAATACTTTTACACCTGTTGGAATCGCAATAATCATTGTACAAATGGCAAAGACAATATTGACGTTCGCACCAGCACCCATGGTAAAGAAGTGGTGCACCCATGTGTAGTAAGAAACAACACTAATCGCAATCATCGAAAACACCATCGAAGCATAGCCAAAGATCCGCTTTTTGGAGAAAGTAGCGACAATTTCAGAGTAAACACCAAAAGCAGGTAGAACAACGATATATACTTCTGGATGTC
>DATFAW010000238.1:0-4063 GCA_035254165.1 Paludibacter sp. | reverse complement strand
ACCAACTCAGGCAGGTTTAGCTCGGGAATAACCTGCATCATATTGCCCGAACTAGGTTTGTACCAACCTTCGTCCAGCACAATATATTCAATTCCATTCTCTGAGGCAAAGTCGATATAGTGTTTGTACGTATTCATATTGATGCCGGCTTTGAAATCAACTCCCGAAATACCCCAATCGTTCCACCAGTCCCACGCCACTTTACCGCCTTTCACCCACGAACAGTCACCAATCCGATTGGGCGTAGCCAATGCATACACCATATTATTAACCGGCATATCCGTATCCTTTTCGCTCACAGCCAGTATCCTCCACGGAAAAGCACGGTTACCGCTTACCCTGGCTATACTTTCTCCACGTTCAGTAACATATTCCTGTTTTCTCCATGCATTTTGATCGGTAGCTGAAGGTAATTTTGCAAAAACTCCTTTCAGGCTCTTCTTCGTTCCCTGCGATTGAACAAACATGCCCGGATATGCTTCCAAATCCGATTCCAGTATGGTTAACTTCATGCCTTTGCCATAATCAACTGTAGCCGGAAGAAAGGCCAATGTATTAGATGCCTTCGACAACGGAGCCACATCATACACATTCTGAAAAGCCATAGCAAACGGATTCTTCGGATTAGTAGAATAAGGCAAATAGGCCGTGTAATCTTTCGGGAAATTAAATTCGGCTATCTCATCCCGTATCTCCAGGTCTGTTTTGAAAGTTGTATAGATTCTGTACGCCACGCCTTCGTTGTATGCCCGGAACACAACACCATAATCTCCCTTCAACTTCAGGTTCACCTCATTGTACGAGGTGGTAAATGAATTGAACCGGTAGTGCGGCGATGTAATATTTTCGGTTGTCGCTTTTGTTCTCTTTTGTAACAACTGTGGCATCTTGCCCAACATCTCGCCATTTGCCAGCTCAAGCCCGATGTGCGCATTCCTGATCAGGTTCTCATTTCCGCATTGCAGCGAATAGCTTAATGTATCTCTTAGCCGTATTGTCAACTCCAATTTGCCGTTGGGCGATTGTACCTTAATGTCTTTATTGGCTGCCCAAGCAGAATTTAATCCGGGCACCAGCGAACAACAGATAAAATAGATTAATAGAACAGCTTTTTTCATAGTTTTTTCAATGAGTTTTATTTTAGTTTTAATGTTTATTCTATTTCTTTTGAGTTACACAGTTTTTTCCAGCCATATTCATTTTTTTAATGATAGCCGGACCATCAATACACCGTGTGCCGGAATTACTTGTTTTGTATTCGATTTAGTAGTGCCAATATCTTTGTGCTTCCACAAATCCCGTATTGTATATTCGTTTTTGTAGACGTTCACATCGGTGGCAAAATACATGGTATTCTTTTGCCAGTTGTGATTCAAACTCCATTCACTGTCAGTCCGGTTCATAAAACACACAGCCACTTCGCCATGGGATAAGGGTTTAGCCCATATTTCGTGCTCACCCATATCCATAAACCGGCGCGCTTGCTGCCCAAGGCTATCCTGGTCAACAGCAATAACTTCTTTGTTGGTTAGAATTTCCAATGTTTCCTTATCCATCGAACGCAGGTCATTTCCTGCCATCAGAGGTGCTGCCAGCATTGACCACATGGAGAAGTGAGTAATGTATTCGTCACGGGTCATTCCGCCATTTCCAATTTCCAGCATCTCGGCATCGTTCCAATGACCTGGACCTGCGTAAGAATACAAGTCCGCAAGTACATCGATAATATCCAGCACACCTACTCCTCCCCAATCGAATTTACATTGGTAGCAATCGCGGATATCGGCAGTTGTACGCCATAAATGACCGATGCCTTTTCCCCATTTCCATGGTTGGCTTTCGCCCCACTCACAAATACTGAATACGATAGGACGGCCACATGCTTTCAAGGCATCACTCATAGTCCGGTAAGCTGCTTCAGCCTTTTGTCCTTCGTTGGAACACCAGTCATATTTCAGGTAATCAACACCCCATTTGGCATATTGCCGTGCATCCTGAAACTGGTATCCTCTGCTTCCGGGCCTGCCCTGGCAAGTCAGTGATCCTGCACAGGAATAAATGCCCAGCTTAAGCCCTTTACTGTGAATATAATCTGCCAAAGCTTTGATGCCATTCGGAAAACTCTTCGGGTCGGCAACAATATTGCCTGCAGAATCGCGCGACACCTGCCAACAGTCATCTATCACTATATACTTGTAACCGGCATCTTTCATACCCGATGTTACCATCTCATCAGCCACTTCGCGAAGCAGCTTCTCACTTATGTTACACCCAAATTTATTCCAGCTATTCCAGCCCATTGGAGGAGTTGCCGCCAGGCTCTCGAAGATAGAATCTTGTTTACTCCGGTGTTCTCCGAAGAACATTTGGGCTTTCACTACAGTACCCAATAAGGATAAAGCTATAATTATTAGATATTTCTTCATTCCACTTTTGTTATAAGAATGCTCCATGCGATTGCCCGGAGCATTCTTTATGTGATTATTTTAATTGTATGGAGCAGGATCAAGATTTTTAGCCTTTCTCAATTCAGAACGAGGTATTGGCAACCAATAATTCTGCGGAGCATGAAATATTTTGGTTTCGATAGGCTGAGGATTCAATTCGTATGTCTTCGATCCATCATTGAACTTCATTATTATCATTCCGGTAACCGGTTTTTGATAAACACCTTCAATAATTTTCCAACGTCTGATATCAAACCAACGCTGTCCTTCAAACACCAATTCGATTTGTCTTTCATGTCTGTATTTCTCCACAATATTATCTGCGGTAATATCAGGTAAAAGAGCACGCTCCCTGATTTTATTGATGTAGGTTAATGCTTCACCGGTATTGCCTAATTCTATCTGACATTCGGAATAATTAAGGTAAAACTCTGCTAAACGGAATACAAACCACGGAGTAACAGGAGATTCAGTTCCATAGGTATTATATTTTCTATCGAGGAATTTTTTCACGTAGTAACCTGTTTGTGTACCGTTCCACCAGGTATCTCCCTGCCGGCTGTCTTTTCCGTTTGGCACACCTTCTTCGCCCGAAAAGAATGTTTCAACTTCGCGGTCATCGGCACCATATCCCCAACGGCAACCATCGGTAAACACCGTTGCTGCCAAGCGCAAGTCCCTGTTTAAATACGGATTTTCTGTTTTTGCTCCACGTTGATAGGGTTTTCCATCGGCCATTTCAAACTGATCGACAATTTCCTGGGTTGGTTGGAAATTGCCCCAACCGCCAAAGCCACTTCCACTACCGCAAGGTGCCTGAGACAAATAAGAAAAATTAAATATTCCTTCGTTCTGTGAGTTGTATAGCTTTTCAAAGATTACTTCAGGGTTCTTATTATCTATAAACAGGTTGGCATACTCTTCGCTGTTCGAAACAGGCTGCAAGCTATAGGCCAGAGCTCCATTTTCATCTTGCAAATCAATAACAGCTTTACTGGCATCCGATGCCTTTTTCCATTTATCCTGCGATGGAGTTCCAAATAGCGGACTGGCAGCGTATAAAAGTACGCGAGCCTTCAATGCTAAAGCTGCTCCTTTGGTAGCTCTACCGAAGTTTTTTGCATCAGTGTAGTTTACAGGTAGATACTTGGCAGCACTATCACATTGCGATACCACATAATCTGCAACCTGATCTTTAGGCGCACGGGTAACACCTTTAAAAAAGTCATCGTTCAACCCATATGAATTGGTAATAATTGGCACTTCACCAAACAAGCTGTACAACTGGCAGTAAAAATATCCTCTCAAAAAGAACGCTTGCCCTTTTAATTGTTGTTTCCAAATTATATTTTCAGTTCCGTTTGCAGGAACTTGACCTATTTTTTCCAGAAATATGTTTGTATTGCGCACTGCCGTATAATAGAAGTTCCATGGATTCCATGTTGAACCATCCCAACCTGTAGTCGATTGGTCTGGCGAAAGTGTTCCTTGTACCACAGACTCGGTTCCATACTTCCACATTTGATAAACTTCTTCTGTAAAACTGGAGAAACGTGATCCCTTTTGCGTCTCAGCTTCCACATTATTATATTGGTTATTTAAGTACGTTTGTGCGA
>DATFAW010000237.1:0-3530 GCA_035254165.1 Paludibacter sp. | reverse complement strand
TTTTACTTATCTTTGCAACAAATAAATTTAATATATGAATACCTTAGATCTTATTCTTTTAGTCCCAATAGTTTTAGGATTTGTTTTTGGCCTGTTTAAAGGGCTGATTAAAGAACTTGCTTCTTTGGCTGCCATTGTGTTAGGTATTTATGGCGCTAAAATGTTGGCGCCTGTAACCTCGACGTTTCTAGTACAGCATCTTCATTTCCCTGCCAAAACAGCTGTACCGTTTGCTTACCTTATTTTGTTTGTGGCTATTGCTGTTGCACTTCTTTTGCTTGCCAAAACACTCGATAGAATATTTGATTCTATAGCCTTGAGTGGATTAAATAAATTTTTGGGAGGTTTGTTTTCGGCATTAAAATATGCATTGATAATAAGTGTTTTACTTAATGTCTTTGATGCGTTAGATACTAAATTTACACTAATTAAACCTAAAACGAAGATGGAATCTATCGGGTATAAACCGCTGTTGAAATTTGCGCCGGTATTGTGGGACAAAACTAAAACAATGAAAACCCCGGATTCCAAAGAGCATTCACCTTATGAAGAAAGCAAAAGCAATAAAAAATAATATTGACGCTGATATATTGGATCAGCAAACGGGCTTAAAAGGAAACTTTTCTTCGTTTACTTTTGAATGTGGTTGCGACGAAGCCGGACGTGGTTGCCTGGCCGGACCGGTAGTGGCGGCAGCCGTTATTTTACCTGCCGATTTTAATTCTACCCTGCTCAACGATTCCAAACAACTTACAGAGCAAGAACGTGACGAACTTCGGCCGGTTATTGAAAAAGAAGCACTTGCATGGGCAGTAGCTGTAGTTGATAATATCGAGATTGACGAAATAAATATTCTGAATGCTTCCATTCTGGCCATGCACCGTGCCATGGATCAACTTTTCATTCGCCCTGAATTTATTATTGTGGATGGAAACCGCTTCAAACCTTATACCGGAATTCCCCATCAAACCATTGTAAAAGGTGATAGTAAGTACCTTTCCATTGCTGCTGCTTCGGTATTAGCCAAAACGCACCGGGATGAAATTATGCAACAATTACATGCCGAATTTCCTGGTTATGACTGGGCTAAAAACAAAGCTTACCCAACTCCCAAACATCGGGCTGCTATCAGAAAACTAGGCACAACGCCTTATCATCGATTGACGTATGATTTGTTGGGCGAGAGAAAGGCAGAGAAGCAAGCTCAAATTCAGGCAAAAAAGAATGAAAAGGCGCAGAAAAAAGCATCGTGATCAGAAAGGATATCCGATTGCAAAGTGTAATGCCATATCGTCCCACACGGGCTTGGTGCGCCATTGATCACTTTTACTCAAAACAGGGTTAAACAATTTTGCACCGACATCAAGCCGGACAATAACAAAAGAGAAGTCCAATCTAAATCCGATTCCGTAAGCCAGTGCTATCTGAGTCATGAAAGTGTTGAATTTGAATGTTCCCCCATTTTGGGTTTCATAATCTTTGATTGTCCAGATATTCCCACCATCAAGGAAAAGAGCGCCTTCCAAGATCGAAAATATCTTGGCGCGATACTCCATATTCATATCCAGTTTTATATCACCTACCTGGTTGAAGTCCCTGGATGAGCCGGTTATTCTGCTATAGGTTCCTGGGCCTAACATACTTTCACCCCAACCTCTGACGCTGTTGGCACCTCCGCTAAAAAATCGTTTTTCATATGGGATCACATCGGCATTTCCATACGGAATACCCACTCCGGCACCCAAATGGTAAACCATCCGGTTGTCTTTGTCGAATATTTGGTGGTGAGTCAGATTAAATTCCGTTTTTGCATATTGCGAATAACGGACTTTGTAGAATTTATAGGAACCATCAACTTTTGAACTTCCCATTAAATTATTCAAGGCATATAACATGTTTCCTGCAGTTTCAATACTGTAGCGTGCTGTGGAATAATTTTCCATGGGTCTATTTGCATTAAACGAAGAATAGGAGCCAGCATAGCCCATAGCCATTATTAAATGGTTATTGTAATTGTACGGATTGAATTTTGGTTTTAGTGGATTCAAGAAGCTATCCCTGAATGCCTGTTCGGTGCGAATTTGCACGTAGCTTAAATTGCACAACTGAATGCTGTGCCGGAATTGTTTCCTGTTCCACGAATAATTTATTCCTCCCCCTACATTAGTTGTTGTATACTCGCTTGGCCGGTCCTGGTAGCTGAAGGAGCTGGTAAACTCTGTATTGGCATGAATATTCCGTTTAAAATCATAGCTACCTACCGGAAGTATAAACCGGGGAAATTTTAAGCCAGCCTGAACTCCGTATTCTTTTGCCCAAATAACCTCTTGCTTTTCGAAAGCTCCACGAAACAACAGTGACAGAGTTTCGGCACCCTTAAAAACATTCCGGTTCACGGTGCTTATATTTCCACCCATTCCCCAATATCCGGCTGAATAAGTTGCTTCAAGTTCGGTAGAGAGCGATACCGTTTTTGAAGGAATGACGACAATGTAACAGTCTAATAAATTTTTGTCTACTTCTTTGAAATTGATGTTTACGTACTTAATTGGGCCTAGTGAGTTCAATGCCGAATAGGTTCGCTCAACAGCGTCGTCGGAGTACAACGAGTTTGGATTAATAAATGTATTCTGAACCAGTGCATCCAGTTTTAGGAAACGCTTTTTAGGACTTATCAGCATATAATCACGAAACTGAACGGTGTCCATTTCCACTTTATTTGCCAGGTCGGCGTTGGCATCGGCACCGACATTAAAAATAACTTTCCGAATATTGAATCTCTTGAAAATAACCTTATTGACTGAATCGTTTGAGCTTTTCAGGTTGTCGCGCATTTCCAACGTAACGTCTACTTTATGAGCATTCAACGTGCTATCGGCTGAGTAGCTCAAGAATTCTTTATTGAAATTATAATATCCCTGTTGACGAAGGTTGGATGCAATCCGTTGCCGTTCCGCATTAAAAACGTCAACATCAAACAACATGTTTGGCCGGATTAAGGATTTGGAAGAGTCGGAGGCAATGCCGTCTAATGTGTCGTTCTTAACATCAACATTATATTGGTTTAACCTATAGGGGATGTTGGAGTTAATAATGTACTTTACATTTGCTTTCTTGCCTTTGAAGGTTACGCTACTTTGAACTTTGGCATTAATATAGCCTTTGTTTTCAAGTACTTGTTGAATTTGTTTAACGGAAAGTGAAGTAAGTGACGCATTGTAAATTACCGGTGGATCACCTATTCGTTTAAGCATTCTGTTTCGCCATTTGGTAGTGTCTCTTCCGGCAAGACTATAAATTCGCAGTTGCATGCGAAATGCGCCAAAAACAGCAGCGTTGGGTGTTTGTCTGAGATATTCTTTGAATTTGATATTTTTTAATTCTTTGTTGTCGATTTTGATAGATGCTTTGTTTAGCAGATATTCTCCTTCCGGGACATATTTAGTTGGATTGCACGCCCCAAGCAGCAAAACCAATAAACTAAGTAGACTTAAAAATCGTATCTTCATAATCAAGCGAAAAAAGAATTA
>DATFAW010000236.1:0-12323 GCA_035254165.1 Paludibacter sp. | reverse complement strand
GAGAGCTAAAGCTGTAAAGAATTATTTGTTGAGCAAAAACGTTCCTGCCGCAAGTATTTCTATCATCGGTTACGGTGAAGAATATCCGATTGCACCCAACGAAACTGCCGATGGTCGTAAAAAGAATCGCCGTGTAGAGTTTAAAATCACGAAGTAAATTACTCTTAAAGCTTTTAATCAAGACACTACAAATACAAACCAAAACATACTAATACTACAAACTTATGCCATCATTAGCAGCTATCTCTAAAATTGATTTTCCTTTCAAAACTGATCAACAAGAAGTAAAACAATATGCAAAAAACTTATTTGCTCCCTCCTTCCCGCAAGTGGAAAGAATGTTGAGTGCATTTGATAATACGGAGATAATCACCCGGAATTTTTGCAAACCATTGGCTTATTATTCCGACCTGCACAGTTTCCAGGATCAGAACGCCGAATACATTCGGTTGGCACTCGAGTATTCCATCAAAGCCATTGAAGAATGTATGTTATCGGCACACATGAAAAAGAACGAAATTACAGACATCATTTTCATTTCCTCTACCGGACTTTCCACCCCCAGTTTAGATGCGCTTATTATCAACAAAATGAAACTGAGCCAAAACATTAACCGGATGGCTATCTTCGGTTTGGGATGTGGCGGAGGAGTTTCGGGTTATTCGAAGGCGAGTATTTTAGCTAAAGCAAATCCGGATGCGGTGGTTTTATTGGTTGCCGTAGAATTATGTTCGCTTACTTTTCTGCGAAACGACTACAGCAAGAGTAACTTTATAGGCTCTAGTTTATTTGCCGATGGTGTTGCTGCCTGTTTGATTACCGGCGATAACCAGGTAAATAAAACTAGAAATAAAGTTAGCTTCTTAGCCACCCAAAGCAAATTATATTACGATTCGCATGACGTTATGGGTTGGGAGTTTCTTGATGCCGGATTTAAGGTATTGTTTTCGTCGGACATCCCGACTATTATCCGGAAAAATGTGCACCACGACATTACTTCATTCTTAGAAAAAAACAAGTTGAAGCTTTCGGACATTAAAAATTTCATTTTCCATCCCGGAGGAAAAAAAATACTGACTGCTTATAAAGAAGCTCTGGCCGTAGAAGGTGATTTTCTGAAAAATACCCGGGAAGTGATGAATGATAATGGCAATATGTCCAGTGCCACAGTGTTGTATGTATTGGAAAGATTCATGATACAGGGTTTCGAAAATGGTTATGGATTAATGGTATCCATGGGACCCGGTTTTTCGTGTGAGATGGTTTTACTTCAAATGAACAAGCAATAACATGGCTTTCATCCTCTTCATATCGTTTATTATCCTGTTGAGAATAGGAGAATTAATTCTATCCAGACGAAATGAGATTTGGCTATTACAACAAGGCGCTGTGGAATATGGCCGGAAACATTATCCCTACATGGTAACACTTCATACGCTGTTTATCATCTCCCTGATTGTTGAATATTCAACAAAACAAACAGAGGTTTACAGCCTGTTTTTGATCATTATCTATTTATTGCTGCTTGTATTTAAAGCCTGGGTCGTAACATCTTTGGGAAAATACTGGAATACTAAAATATATCATGTTCAGGGATTTCCTTTAATCAAAAAAGGTCCTTATAAATACATTAAACACCCGAATTATTTAATCGTAATAGCTGAAATCGCCATCATCCCCACGATTTTTCATCTATATTTCACGGCGATTACTTTTTCCGTACTCAACTTGATTATGCTTTCTGTAAGGATTAAAGAAGAAAACAAAGCGTTGAGAATTTGAAACGAAAACTCAACACAAACATGGCAACAGGAAACTATATTGCTATTATTCACTCTGTTTGATAGAGCAAACCAAATAGAACAAAAAAAAACACCTACACAACTGAATGTGTAAGTGTTTGATTTACTTTGTGGGCCCAACTGGGCTTGAACCAGTGACCCCCTGATTATGAGTCAGGTGCTACTAACCAACTGAGCTATAGGCCCCACTTTTGCGAAATATTTTCGTATCTTTGCAAAGCGAATGCAAAAGTAATAAATTTTGCTATACTGCAAAAATTCTAAGTCATTTTTTTATCTCAAATGAAACATTTCAACAATATTACCACACTTATCTTCGACCTTGGCGGTGTATTAGTCAATCTGGATCTCGAACGCTGCGTTATGAATTTCAAAGAATTAGGGCTCGAAAACTTTGAACACCTCATGGGAAATTTCGGACAAAAAGGTTTTTTTCTCCAATTTGAAAAAGGTCAAATCAGTATCGCTCAATTCCGGGATGAAATAAGAAAATTCACAAAGAAACCCCTTACCGATGCACAAATTGACAAGGCATGGAGTTCTTTTCTGGTCGATTTACCCATCGAAAAACTGGAAATGCTGGTGGAATTGAAAAAGAAATTTCGTTTATTGCTACTCAGCAACACCAATCCATTGCACATAGAAGGAGCTGTTCCGGTAGAATTTGCAAAAGTGGGAAAAAAAATATCGGACATTTTCGACAAATGTTATTTATCATACCAAATGGGAATGGCTAAACCTGACGCCGAAATTTTTGAAGCCTTGCTTGCCGATGCCGGAGTTAAACCGGAAGAATGCCTGTTTCTCGACGATGGAATTAAAAATATTGACCAAGCCAATAAATTGAACATTCAAACCTATTTGGTTGATGCGAATGAGGACCTGAGTTTTCTGTTGAAACCTGAAACATGGAGTTGCCTGGTGCGTTAAGTTGAATACATCGAGATGTTAATCGGGTCATTATACTCAGTTATGCATATCACATTGGCAAATTAGCAAATTATTATGGATATTATATACTCTTCCAACACTTCTTCTTTTGCACCTTGCGCGGCTACTGTGGGCTTTTTCGATGGAGTTCATGCGGGTCATCGTTTTCTGATAAACGAGCTGAAAGAAATAGCTAAAGCCGAAAACCTGAAAAGTGTGGTAGTTACATTTGCCACGCATCCCCGGAAGGTACTGCATACAAATTTCCAACCGGAACTGCTTAACACTTTACCCGAAAAGCTGGTTCAACTGGAATCGACCGGAATAGATACTTGCATTGTATTGGATTTTTCGCTCGAAATGGCCAGCCTATCCGCATTTGATTTTCTAAAAACTATTTTATTGGAAAAATACAATGTGCGCTCCTTACTTGTCGGGCACGATCATCGGTTCGGACACAACCGCCTTGATGGTTTTCCGGAATACAAAAAACATGGAGTTGCATTGGGAATGAAGGTTATCCAGGCAACTTGTTTTTCCACTTCCGAAATTCATCATATAAGTTCTTCAGAAATACGGCTAGCTTTGCACAGAGGTGATATTACCCTGGCAAATCGCATTTTAACCTATCCATATTCATTTATTGGCAAGGTAGTTAATGGATTCAAAATCGGACGAAAAATCGGATTCCCAACAGCAAATCTTATTTCCGAAGATAAAGAAAAACTAATTCCGCCTTTTGGAGTTTATGCTGTGCGGGTACATTGGAAAAACAATGCGTACAAAGGAATGATGAACATTGGTACCCGCCCTACATTGGACAATGGACTCCATACCAGCCTCGAAGTACATATAATCAACTTCGACGAAGATATCTATAGCCATACAATCAGAATTGAATTTATTCAGAAAATCAGGGACGAAAAAAAATTCAATGGTGTAGATGAATTGATTGAACAGCTTCAAAAAGACAAACAATTTGTCATTGACATGAATTAAAATACTAAAAAACGAATAAATACCTGGAATTTATCCTTTGTTAATTACTTATTAATTATCTTTGTGGTATAATTATGTTTCACACACAAAGGCAACGTTCAAATGAAAAAAACTTTATTAACTCTAATGATGGGATTACTCCTTATGGGATGTGCTAAAACAGACAATCCGTTCCTCACAACGTACAAAAACAAATTCGGTGCTCCACCTTTTGATAAAATTAAAAACGAGCACTATATGCCCGCTTTCACTGAAGGTATAAAACAACATCAAGCTGAAATTGATGCTATTGCCAATAGCAAGGATGCTCCAACTTTCGACAACACGATTGCCGCCATGGACTTCAGTGGCGATTTACTAAAAAAAGTATCATCCGTGTTTTTCAACCTTTATTCTTGCGATACCAATGACGGAATGGATAAAATTGCCAAGGTAATTTCACCCATCTTATCCGAACATAACGACAACATTTACCTAAACGAAAAACTCTTTGCCCGTGTGAAAACGTTGTACGACAATCGTGCAAAGTTGGGACTTACAGCCGAGCAGACTCGCTTATTGGAAAAATATCATCGAAATTTCATCCGCAGTGGTGCTGCATTGAATCCTGAACAAAAAGCAAAATTGCGCGAAATAAATAAAGAATTAGGGTTGGCTCAGCTTGCTTTCGGACAAAATGTGCTGGACGAAACAAATTCGTACCAAAAAGTTGTTGATAACGAAGCTGACTTAGCAGGACTACCCGAAAGTGTACGTCAGGCCGCTGCCGAAACTGCTAAAGAGGCAAAAAAAGAAGGTAAATGGATTTTTACTACACAAAAAGCCAGTTTTATTCCGGTACTTCAATACAGCGAAAACCGCGAATTGCGCAAAGAATTGTTGATGGCTTATTCAACCCGTGCCAATCATGACAACGACAAAGATAACAAAGCTATTATCAATAAAATCATGAAACTTCGCACTCAGAAAGCACAATTACTTGGTTTTACTAACTCTGCCGAGTTTATTTTGGACGATACGATGGCCAAAACCCCTAAAGCAGTGTATGATTTTCTGGCTCCTGTTTGGACTGCTGCCCTTGTTAAAGCCAAAGAAGAAGCTGCCGAGCTGCAAAAATTAATGGATGCCGAAGGTAAAGGTGAGAAATTGGAAGCCTGGGACTGGTGGTATTATACCGAAAAATTGCGAAAAGCAAAATATAACCTGGATGAAGAAGCGTTGAAACCCTATTTCAAGCTTGAAAATGTTCGTCAGGGTGTATTCGATTTAGCTTCAAAATTATACGGTTTGAAATTCAAGAAATTGAATGATATGCCTGTTTACAATCCCGATGTAGAAGTGTTTGAAGTTAGCAATGCAGATGGTTCGCACATTGGCGTTTTATATACCGATTATTTTCCACGGGCTGGTAAGCGTGCCGGAGCCTGGATGAACAACATAACCGAGCAATACACGAAAGATGGTGTAAACCACCGTCCAATTATTTGCAACGTCGGTAATTTTACCAAGCCGACAGCCGATAAACCATCATTGCTCAACATGGATGAGGTGGAAACACTGTTCCATGAATTCGGACATGCTTTACATGGATTGTTGACCCAGTGCACCTACCCTAGCCTGTCAGGAACTAATGTTTCGCGCGATTTCGTGGAATTACCATCGCAGGTTATGGAAAACTGGTGCTGGGAACCTCAAATAATGAAAACCTATGCGCGCCATTACCAAACGGGCGAAGTAATGCCAAAAGATTTGATGGATAAAATACAACTGGCAGAGACTTTCAACCAGGGCTTTATCAATACCGAATTACTTGCCGCCTCGCTGCTGGATATGGATTATCATATGATTAAAGATACAAGTAACTTTGACGTTGCTGCTTTCGAAAAAGCATCGTTGAAGCGTATGGGTCTGATTCCTCAAATCATTAGCCGTTACCGCAGCACATACTTCAATCACATTTTTAGTGGCGAATACTGCGCAGGATATTACAGTTATACCTGGGCAGCCGTATTGGATGCCGATGCATTCCAGGCATTCAAAGAAACCGGAGATGTGTACAATAACAAAGTTGCTACCGATTTCCGCAAGAAATTACTTGAGCGCGGCGACTCTGACGATCCGATGAAATTATACCGCGATTTCCGTGGTGCTGATCCGAATCCGGATGCATTATTGAAAAAAAGAGGATTAAAATAATAGATAATTGACAACTGACAATGTGCAAGTACCGGCAGTTTCGCCGTACTTGCACTTAGTTATTTTATTGGCAATTTCCAGATTGTAAATTAGAAAATTAAAAGATGCGAGTTTCTTTAAAAAACATTATTGTACCAAGCATTCCTTTGGCCGGCTTATTAATAGTTGCTTGTTGTGGTTTGTGGTTGTCTGCTTTTTTCGGGGCACGGATTATCACGCTTCCCAGCCAATCTACAACACTGTTGCATAACGTGCAAACGTATGTCGCACCTAACACATTGATTTCAACTTTATTGAGTTTGAGCTTCACGTTGTTCAATGCTTTTTTACTGGCTCAACTGAACAACCGGTTTACAATTATCCGAACCCGCACTTTTTTACCTTTATTAGTTTTTATGTTACTGATGAGTACCTGGAACGAAACTCACACCATTGATGGTTCTCACATAGCATTGACACTTTTCATTTTTTCGCTCTTCTATTTTTTCAGTATGGTGCGCAATAAGAACAACTCTGAACAAGCGTTTATGGGTAGTTTTCTGATTAGCGTCGGCAGTATTCTTATTAATCCGCTCATTTCTATTATTCCGGTTTGCTGGATTGGCTTTATAATGTTTCAAAGCCTTACTTTACGAACTTTCCTTGCTTCAATTTTCGGGACATTAGCACCTTGGATTCTTTATTTATCAGTATTGCTCTTGCTTAATCCTAGTTACGATTTCAGACAGGCTTTTGTTATAACTCCAAACATTGACCTGACATTCTCAACGCTCTTATTACCAAGAATCATTTACATTGCACTGATAACGGTAATTATGATTATCAGCATTATTATCCTATACTCGCTGACACACAGCGATGCCATCGACACACGAAACAAATTGAATTTTCTGGTATTACTACTCGTTGCATTCTCTGTTTTATCCTTGTTATTCATGAGTCAGTTTGTTTTATTTTTACCAATCATCGCATTAGTTTATTCATTATTAATTTCCCATCCTTTGACACTCAAACAAAACAATTTCACAGGAATCCTGTTCCTTATTTTCTGCGTCGTAAACATTGCATACGTTATTTCAAAATATATCCAGATATAAATGACCGGATTAATGGAACTCGGCTACCTTGGCCTCTTTCTCGCTTCTTTTTTAGCAGCTACAGTTGTACCTTTTAGTTCGGAAGTCATATTTTCGGCCATGGTTTTTGGCGGGTTGGATCCCTGGACATGCGTTTGGGTGGCAACACTCGGAAACTGGTTGGGCGGCATGACCAGTTATTACGTTGGGTTGCTCGGAAAAATTGAATGGATCGAAAAATATTTCCATATCAAAAAAGAAAAAATGGAAAGCTATACCATTCGGATTCAGAAATACGGCGATTGGTTTGCTTTCTTCTCGTTTGTGCCGTTTATTGGCGACGTAATTGCTGTTGCCACCGGTTTTTTCCGCTGCAAATGGTGGAAAGTAGCCATTTCTATGCTGCTCGGGAAGCTGGCGCGCTATGTTGCCTGGATGTATTTTAATGGATTATTTATAAGATAGTATTCGCAAAAACAATAGATTCCAACATCAACGATATGAAAGATGTAATCAAAATCAGATTGATATTGTTGGGCTTATTCTTCGTTATGAGCCTGCCAATGGCTTGGTCGCAAACCAAATTAAAGACGATAGACAAAACAGTACGTTTTGGCATGCATCAATGCTCGAGCAGAAAAGTCGACGTTGTTATTGTACATTCGGTATTTAATGCATCCGAAGGCGATAAATACGATGTAGATTTGGTAATCAAACAATTTTCGCACTATAGGGTTAGCTCACATTATGTGATCGGACGTGACGGAACGATTTATCAGCTGGTAAAAGAAAAAAACATATCGTATCATGCCGGGCACAGCCAATTGCCGGACGGAAGAACAGGTTTAAACTCCTGCTCAATAGGCATTGAACTAATTACTTCGAATGAAGATGCGCCAACCGATGCGCAGACAAATTCGTTAGTGGCTTTGGTAAAGGATATCAAGAACCGATATAAAATTAAATATGTTCTTCGCCACAGCGACATTGCTCCCGGCCGTAAAACCGATCCCTGGAACCTGAATTGGGACGATTTGCAGAGACGGCTCGGCGCTTAAATTCAATCAGAACATCGCCATACTGATACGAACATCAACCCCAAAACACTCGTTTCGAAGGCTCGGATTACCGAAACCGGAGTCCCAAACAACAAAAATCCGCATATGATTTAATATCAATATGCGGATTTTAGATTTCAAAAGCTCTGTTTTTTATTCCGATAAGCTCAATAAGTAGTTTTTAAAGCCTTCAAAGTCTTTATTCAAAGCCAGACTTTTCTTCTCGCCTTTCATAAACTCCTGCAATTTCAGTGGAATTTCCACTTTCTCGCCAATAATACCTTCTACCGTTTCGAGGAACTTAGCCGGATGGGCAGTTTCCAGGAAAACACCAATTTCATTCGCAGCCAATCCATCTTTCAAAGCCCTGTAGCCCACAGCACCGTGTGGATCGAGCAGATACCCGGTTTCGGCATGGCACTGTTTCAAGGTTTCGGCAATTTGCTCGTCGTTATAGCTTACACCGCTAATTTCGGCTGCAATGCCTGCATGCGAACCGCCGTATAAATCCAGTACGCGGGCAAAATTGCTCGGATCGCCCACATCCATGGCATTAGCAATGGTCGACACCGAAGGGCGCGGACTGTACAAGCCGGTTTGAAGGTATTGAAGGAAAATATCGTTGCGATTATTGGCCGCTATAAAGCGTTTCACGGGCAATCCCATGCGTTTTCCAAAGAGTCCGGCAGTAATGTTGCCAAAGTTGCCACTCGGAACGCACATCACCACATCGGTAGCTTTGCCCAACTTTTTCAGTTGCGCATACGCATAGAAATAATAGAACGATTGTGGCAAGAAACGGGCAACATTAATAGAATTAGCCGAAGTCAGTTTCAGTTTAGCATTCAGCTCCTCGTCCATAAAGGCCGATTTGACCAATGCCTGGCAATCGTCGAACGTGCCATCCACTTCCAATGCCGTGATATTTTGGCCAAGCGTGGTAAACTGGCATTCCTGAATCGGACTTACCAAACCTTTTGGGTAAAGCACGTACACATGAATGCCTTCAACACCGAGAAAACCATTGGCCACAGCACTTCCGGTATCGCCCGAAGTAGCCACCAATACATTCACCTTGGTGTCACGGTCCTTTTGGATAAAATAACCCAGCAAACGCGACATAAACCGCCCGCCAACGTCTTTAAAAGCCAAAGTCGGCCCATGATACAGTTCCAAACTGTAGATATTGTCAGCAACATGCACCAGCGGCACATCGAAATTCAGCGTTTCATATACAATCTTTTTCAACGCTTCCGCCTCTACATCTTCGCCAAAGAAAGCATCCGCCACCGTGTAGGCAATTTCCTGAAACGACATTGTTTCAATCGTGTCGAAAAACGATTGTGGCAATGCTTTTATCGAATCGGGCATAAACAAGCCTTTATCCTCGGCCAAACCCTTCACTACGGCATCTTGCAAACTGACACCACTCACTTTTTTATTTGTACTGTAATATTTCATTTGATAACCCCTAGCCCGCCAGCTGGCGGAGAACTAAGTTAGTATTTAAATTTTAAACAATATATTTCTTCTTAATCAAGTTGAAAGATATAAGATCCAAAACCAGCCTGGTCCGTCAGGTGACGGACCAGCGGTCTCTCTATTTCTTCCAACGTTCCAACCGCTTAATTCCGCGGGTAAACAACCACGCTTTCCATTTCGAAAAACCTTGCTCTATCATCTTTCCTTTACAGAATTCCTGCATTTCTTCAGCTGTACCTGTAAATGTAAATGCACCTTTTTGATAGCAATAACTGCAATAGCTTGAGTTCTGCGTTCCATCCAAGTTTGTCCCGCCCTGCTGTGGATCCATCTTCATCGGCATTCCGCAACTCTGGCAAAATTTGTTTTGTGATTCCATACTGATTAATTTTTAAAGTTTATAGCAAAAGTAATTATTTCAATGAATCAAACTTTTCATAAACTCAGCACCTTTAAGCAAACCGTAGCTGCCATTTTCGACCGCAAACTCATCATAAACCGTTACATCATCAGCTTCCTCACCCGGCTTATAAATGATAAACGGAACGGGCGATTTGGTATGCGTTTTATAAACACAAGGCGTTGGGTGATCGGGCAATATAGCAATAACCACAGGCTCGTTCCAGGTCGAAATCTCATCAAAGATAGGTTTCACTACGCGCGCATCCAGGTATTCGATGGTTCTAATTTTCAAATCCACGTTACCTTCGTGTCCCGCTTCGTCGCTGGCTTCAATATGCAAATACACAAAATCATCGGTACGTAATGCATCGATAGCAGCCTGTGCTTTCCCTTCGTAATTAGTATCATAAAGTCCGGTTGCACCTTCCACGTCAATTACCCTTAGTCCGGCATAAACACCAATTCCTTTAATCAGGTCAACAGCGGAAATAACCGATCCACTTGTCAGTTTATAGGTTTCAAGCAATGTTTTCATTTTAGGTTTGTAGCCCGGCGACCACAACCAGATACTATTGGCTTTATCTTTTCCGGCAGCAGCACGTTTCAGGTTCACCGGGTGATTTTCCAGTAACTCTTGCGATCTCAGCGTCAGTTCATTCAGTAAGTCAGCCGTATCTTCCGCCTCGGAAGTCTCAGCCAGAATCATCACATCGGCAAACGGAGTTCCGGGAACATCGTGCGGTGGTGTGCAATTCAAATGTTTGTTTCCACCCTTCAGCTTAAACAAGTGGCGATACGAAACTCCGGGGAAGAAATTCACATCGTCTGTCCCAAGTTCTTCTTGCAAAAAAAGAATCAACTCGTGGGCTTCTTCATTACTGATATGCCCCGCCGAATGATTCTTTATCTTTCCATCTTCAATGCAAATAAGGTTGCAACGCATGGCCATTTCGTCTGGCTCTATAGCCACACCCATGCTCGCCGCCTCTAATGACCCACGTCCTTCGAATACTTTTGCCACGTCATAGCCCAGCACGCTCAAATTGGCAATTTCACTGCCCGGTGCAAAACCTTCGGGGATAGTATCCAGCAAGCCATTGCGTCCCAATGCCGCTATTTTATCAATATTCGGAATATTAGCAGCTTGAAGCGGAGTTTTATTTCCAAGCGAGGCAATCGGTTCGTCCGCCATCCCATCGCCAAGTATAATTAAGTATTTCATATTGTTGACCCCTAACCCCTAAAGGGGGATTAAGCTACCTTTTATCTATTAAAACTATGTTATTTCTATTTTCAAATATTGAGAAGCAAGGAGATGAACCAGCTATGTTCTCCGCCAGCTGGCGGATTAGGGGTTTTCCTATTCCAAAAAATCTTTGTAATCAGGTAAAGCTTCTTCAAATTTCTTTACCGTTTCTGCCAGCGACATATAGCTTTCGCCACCAGCAGCATTTAAATGTCCACCACCGTTAAACAAATCAGCCGACACTTTGTTTGCCGGAAAAGTTCCTTGCGAACGTAATGATATTTTTATTTTTTCAGGATCTTCCCGCATAAAAACCGAAAAATCAACTCCATCAATAGAAAGAGGGATATTCACAAAACCTTCGGCATCACCGTTTATATAATTAAACTGGCTCAATTCTTTTTGAGTCAATGTAATCAAAGCTGCACGATATTCCGGATACACCTTCATCTTTTCATACAAGCAAAGCCCCATTAACCGCAATCTGTCGGCTGAATAGGTATTGAAAACTTTACGGTAAATGGCATCTTTGTCCACACCGAGTTTAATCAATTCGGCAATGATTATATAAATTTCCTGACTGTTAGAATTGTAAGTAAATCCGCCCGTATCGGTCATCATACCGGTATAAATACATTCGGCGCAAGCCAGATTAATCATCGAAAAATCACCCATCCGGCAAATCAGTCTAAAGATCAACTCACTGGTTGATGATATCTCGGGGTAAGAAACAATGATTTTCGCAAAACTTTCGGGATGCAAATGATGATCAACCAATATCTTAGGAGCCGCTGCATTTATAACTGCATCAGCCATTTTTGCCATTCTACTGGTTGTATTAAAATCGAGAGTAAAAATCAGCTCAGCTTCAGCAATAATTTCATCAGCTTTTTCTTTATTATTTTCGTAATCAAGCACACATTCAGCTCCGGGCAGCCAGGCAAGGAAACTTGGGAATAGTGTTGGAACAATAACAGTTGGTTCCTTTTCAATAGTCATCAGATAATGCCACAAAGCCAGTGTTGAACCCATAGCATCGCCATCAGGTCCTACATGAGCCACAATGACAATTTTATCAACGCCGTCAATGGCCTTTTTCACCTTTGTTATCAGGTCTTCAGCAATAATTTTA